>JADFXO010000273.1 GCA_015233485.1 Nitrospirota bacterium | reverse complement strand
TAGAGGTGCAGATTCAACTCAAGAATGGGACCCGGCATTCGGTGGCATCGCAGGCGGCTACAGCCGGAGTGCCGATACAGGCGATTCAGGGAGTGCTCGGACATACCGACATCAGAACCACAATGGATAACTATGCCTGCACCGACCTCACCGCACAGATGGTTGTATTTGCCGCCCTTGGTTTGAAGGACAATGAAGCCAAGGTTGTAGATATAGCTCGCCAGTGTTAGAATAAACCCAATTACAAGAAAGGCTGCTGGGATCGGAGTGAAATAGGCAAGGAGAATATTCCATAATTGCTTGCCATTCATCTGAGTGCCAAAGTGCAGACGATCTATCGTATGCAAAAAAACAATGAAATGTTGTTCGCTGGCTTATCCTATGTGCAAGAGCTTGCCAAGAAGCAAACTGAGCTTTACCGTGTTCAACCTGCCGAGGTAGCATCTCACTATAACAGAGAGCAGCGTGCACTCGATTCTTATCGAGGCAGACAACTTCTGGAATTACTACAGAATGCTGATGATGCTTGCGAGAATTTTGAAGATGAAAAAAAACTATTATTTCGCCTTACAAAAGATTACTTTATCATAGCAAACACGGGCCATCCATTTACAAAACAGGGCATTGAATCTCTGGTTATCAGCGACAATAGTCCCAAACAGTTAAAACGCACTCGGTATATAGGAAATAAAGGACTTGGCTTTAGATCAGTGCTATCGTGGAGTCCTGCTCCTATTGTATTGAGCGGAGATTTTTTAATTGCTTTTGCTGACACACACGCAAAAGAGACAATTAGAAGGCTTGCTGCAGAAATAGATGATTTGCGAGACTTACTTGAACGGTGGGATGAGGCCGGAAGAGGATGTCCAGCCTCAATATTGCGATTTCCATACGTCCCGGACATCAATAATGTTCAAGTCCATGCAGCATTGGACGTCCTAAAAGAGGGGTACAATACTGTTATTATCCTGCCTCTCCCGCAACCGCCAAGACAAAATGAGATTTATGCTGAGATAAACGCTCAACTACAAAGTATCTCTGGCGAAATTGCAATTTTTTGTTATCACCTTGAAAAGATAATAGTCCAAGCTGATACTGATCGATCCTGGGAGCTTGTTCGTGAGAGACAGAACGATAGACAATCTTTGTTTATCCACGATGGTAATGGTGATCATCTCTGGACAGTGTATCGAAGAGAGTCACATTTGCCGGATAATTTGCTTAGTCATGAGCTGAGGCGTACCCCTGAGTTTGAAATGGCTATAGCAGTGCCTGAAGGAGTTCTCGGCAGAACAAATCATAAGTTATGCGTCTATTTCCCAACCGATGAAACACTCCCAATCCCATTATTATGTCATGCATCACTTGATACAGATGATAGCAGAAATAGGCTCATAAAACACGAAGCTAATAAATACGTTTTAAGAGCCTTGGGCAAGTTTATTGTAGAAATAGCAGAGCAAGAAGCTACAACAGAGAACCCATGGCTGGGGCTTGATCTCCTCGCCGGAATTGAAAACTGTGATCCTGAACTTGTTGAAATGGGACTGAGAGATGCTGTAATTGAAGAATGTAAGAAAAGTAATATTTTTTACAGATTAGATGGCTCGTTTGCGACGGCAGATAAAGTGTATTATTCCCCTAATTCAATATGGTATGAAATTGTTACGGCAGATTACTTTCCTGAAATACTTCGACTGCCTGAATCCAAAAGTGCTCAAGACTTTCTACGTGCTTTAGAAATACCATGGTATGAAAGCGAAGATGTATCTCAAAGGATAGAACTATTCATAAAGTCGGTCTCTTCACATGAAGCAGGCGTACATGTTGGCAAGTTGATGCTCAATAAGCAAATACCGAGAAACCCATTGCCTGCGCTCCTGATTGGATCATCTGGCAACGTGCTGCCATCTAGCCAAACCGCTTTTTTACCGTCAGAAACTGAGTCCGCAGATTTACCGACATGGGTTGAAAGCTTTAGCCTCTTAGATCGGGCGTTTGTTGATTCAGTAAGAAGTGAGGCGAAAGTTCAATTAATTCGCGATTTGAGAAATCAATTTGTAAGTCTTGGCTATGCTGTAGAAGAATTTCAACTTGAAAACCTATCTAGACACCTCGTAGATGAAGCTATTAGAAAAGGAGAGGAATCTCCCGAAAGAAAGCTAGTGTTACACAGTGACGTTTTAAATGTTACATATGAAATCGCTAAACGGCAGGGCGCTACTGACAGTCCTATTAAAGCCTCTCTATATGTAACTTCCACGCAGGGTACCCTGCAACGAGCTACAGATTGTTATTTTGGGCCGGACTATCCAGCAAGTAGATTAGCATGGGATTTATATAGTCCGCTCGGAAAAGATGAATTTGTTGCCTCCCCTCCTAAACTTGGACTTACTGGTGATATAGGCAGTATCCAACATTTCTTGTTTAGAATCGGAGTGGAACGGCATCCAAGAGTCAAGAAAGTTAGTAATTGGGAAATAAAAGAGGCACAAAAATATGGTTTTATTAATTTTGTAATTGACAGAATAGATTATCCGAACTGCCTTTTAGGGAAGGAAGTATCGTCAGCTAAGCAATTAAGGGACGAGTTTACAGGGCTCGGTGTTGAAAATATTTCAATGCCGGATCGCTTTACAGAGATTCTGGAAAGAACTGATCCAGCTATTATTATTAAATTTCTCGCGACTGAAGGCGTATATATTTTTAATGAATTAGATCCAGGAGCAATTTTTAAAGCAAAGACTGGGAATGAACGCAAGGCGTGGCCAAGAAATGTCCCTGTGCCAAATCTTACGCTTTTTTTGTTAAAGAACTGCAGCTGGATTCCATGCGATGATGGCAGAAAATCAAGGCCTAACCAAATAATTTTATCAAAACTTGGAGGGAAAGCTCTCCGTGGGACCTTTTTCAATTACGAAATCGATTTATCGAGTCCACATTTGAAGGAGATTGGGGGGCGAAACAGTGTTGACAGCATCCTGATGCGGCTAGGTGCCACTTACTCTCTTGAGTCTCTGAAGCCCGATGATTTATACAGCATGCTTTTACATTTACCTGAAAGCGATCCCAAAGGGCAAGTTGCATCATCGATATATAGCACCATCCTTGAACAAGGGGGGATTGATACCGACTCGTATCTTAGAGATAAATTCTTTACAGCGGGACTTATGTGGGGAAGACAGGATAATATTGAAAAATATTTTCCTCTGAAGGAATTAAAATATTTATCTCAAGCCACTGCCCCGAAAGTTGTCTTGAATGCAATACCTCTTGTTGATATAGATTTACGGAGAAACACCGGTGAAATCAAACGGATATTTAATATTCCACACCTAAAAAAAGAAGATGTGTCGATTCAGGTTGATAATAATACTACACAATATCAGCCATGGTCAGCGGAAGCATCGCGACATGTACGACGGGCGCTTCCCTTTTTATATGCATTTCGTCTGTCAAGAATTGCAGATGAGACGGGAAAAGAGCAACGCCTGTTTAAGAAAACGGAACTAAATGTCTGCATTAGACTTGGGGCCAAGGTTTCATTATTTGCAGAGAAAGAGACGGATGTATTAATCGATGAAGATACAGAAGGACTTGTTATAAATACTGCAATGTTCCTTGTCAGTCGCAATCCAGACTTTTCTTTGGGTGATCAGGTGTTCTTGCATGCCATTGGAGATCTTTTCAGTGATCTTTTAGGTGTTAACATAGCATCAGACTTTGCTGGATTCCTTGGTTGTGACACAGAACAACAGATGCTTAAATTACTTCAAAAAAAGGTTGGAACACAATCGAGTGATTTGCTTAATAGGGCTAAGGCAGCCTTGGACGAAGACTACGATGAATTTGTTATAAAAACTATCTTGGTTCCACCGCCTTTGATTAAAGATAATCCTGAATTAGAGGATAAGGACAAGACCTCTGGCAAAGATATTTCTGATAATAAATCGCAAGATGACACCTTGCCAGTGTATTCGGAATTTAAGCTGGTTAATCCGCCAATACGTCTGCCCCGACAAAAAAGGAAGCTTGTTGTAACAGGCCGTACAGAAACGCCACGTACTCCAAGGGGTAAAACCGTGATGGTTGAAGAAGCCATTTCGCTTAAAATAGTGGAACTATTTGAGGAAAGTGCTACTCGCTATACAATACGTGTAGAACATATTAAAGGTTCTGATTCTCTTGGGTGTGATATTATCAGCGTAGCATCCAAGGAAATAAAGGAACGAATTGAAAATTCACATGAACTGAATTTGGACGATGTCCTTCGTTTTATAGAGGTCAAAGGGAGAAGTAATAGAACTGGACTAATTGAACTTGAAGAAAATCAACTTGCCGGAGCTGATAAGTTTCATGAGAGATATTTTATTTATCGTGTTTTTCGTGATCCTGGTAATATATCTCATTTTGAAATGGCAGTTTTACAAAATCCATCTGGATCTGAGGGTAAAAAGGTAATAAGGACAACCTATTTTGATTTGAGTGCGGGCTCCGGTGCGGAATGGTTTCAAGCAATGGAGGAATTGGAGCAATGAAGTTAAAAATTAGACTTGCAAGAGCTGAGGACAAGAAGGAGATATTATCTGTAATAGGTAGCCATTCTTTCAAATGGGATAAGAATATTGCCAAAAGATACTACGACGATTATTTCTCAAGCAAGAAAGACATGTGCTTAAAGGGAGATGAGGTTTTTGTTGGGGAGGAAAACGGGACAATTGTTGGCGTAATTGGCTATTCACTGGATAGATATGAAACGAGAAACTACTGGTTAGGCTGGTTCTATGTTCGTGGTGATTCAACAAAAAAGGGGTATGGCAGCGAATTGTTGAAAAACATTGAAAGACGCCTCAGAAAAGAAAAAGTTAGAAAACTTTTCGTGGATACCAGCTCACATTACTTTTATAAGCAAGCTTTAAAATTTTATATAGATAATGGTTTTACAGTTGAGACGGTTATAAAAGACTATTATGGCGAAGGAGAGGATCAAATTATATTGAGTAAAATGATATAGCCTGTGTCTCCAACGTGTCTCCAATGGCGTTTTCCCGAGCCACAGTGCTTTAAAAATCAAACGGTTGTGCTGAATTCCGTTCTATTCGAATCTCACCCCCTCCGTTTAACTTTCCTTATTAATTCAATAGCTTCCCCAAATATTATGTAAAAAAGTACCGTGAACAAACCGTGAACAGAATGCCTGAAAAAAACTGCTGAGCAATGGGAAATGCTAAAATAAGCGCAGGAGGGCAGCGATATGAAAACCGTAACATTCAATGACGCTCTTGAGGTTGTTGAATCTCTGCCGGAAGATCAGTGCGTATTCCGCTGATTCCGGCCAGTCATTCCGCTGTCATTCCGTCCGCGTGTTCCGGTCATTCCGGCCACCTCAGAAAGCATAGCGAAGCTGGACGCTTTTATCTTACTTGTGCTGATCGGTCTGCGTCAATTTAGCCCTTGTTTTTCTCATGGACTCTCCCTTTAAGTTAATCTTATGCGCGTTATGTACTATTCTGTTTCTCAT
>JADFXO010000272.1 GCA_015233485.1 Nitrospirota bacterium | reverse complement strand
CCGGTAGGGATAACCGCTGAAGGCATCTAAGCGGGAAGCCCACCCCAAGATGAAGTCTCCCAGGGAGTAATCCCTCTGAAGGTCCGTGGTAGACCACCACGTCGATAGGCTGGAGGTGTAAGTACAGTAATGTATTCAGCTTACCAGTACTAATAGACCGTGTGCCTTGACCACTTTCTCTCTCTTCCTTCTGCGTTGTCAAATTAGAATCTGTGCATAAATACTTTGTTCTTTTGTGCGGGGATCCTAATATATCTTCCATAAGTGATAAATTTCGACGTATAATTTAAAGAAAGGGCGAAAAAAATATAATGCCCTTTCTTTAATTTTTTGTGTAAAAAGGGGCCTGACAGGATGAAAGAAAGAGACATATTCGAAGAGATAATAAACCTCGGCAAACGGCGTGGCGTCCTCACGTATGACGAGATAAATGAAGCGCTTCCGTCCGAATTTTTCTCCCCCGACGAACTTGAGGATCTCATGGATGTACTCAGCGACATGGGGGTAAAGGTCGTTGATTACGAAGAGTCGATTCTGGGGGAAGAGGAAGTAGAAGAGGAAGTTGAAGAATATGAGAGGGCTGAAGACCTTGTTCAGGCTTATTTTAACTCAATGGGGGATATCTCCATACTCACAAAGGATGAGGAAACCGATCTTGCAAAGAAGCTCGAACAGGGCAGGGATATCATAACCAAAATTATATCCACACTCCCAATTTTTGACAAAATAAAAAATACGATCGATATCGAAGACGAAGAAGGCGTTACCACAGAAGAAGAAAGAGCCGACGAGGCGCTTATAAAGACTCTGTCGAGGCTCGAAGAATTAATAGAAATGGCCGGCAGAACCGATAGCAAGGTAAAAAGGTACGGCACCCTGAAAGATTTCAGGGCATTCGTGAATGAGAAGAAAAAAAGAGGCCTGAACACAAAACGCTATGATGTGCTGCTTAAAGAGGCCCAGGCGGATTACAAGAAAATAGAATCGGAGATCGGCATAAAAATCGAAATCCTGAAAGATCTCTGGCTTAAGATATCCAAGGCAAGACACCTTGTCACAGAGGCAAAGAATGAACTCATCACGAGAAACCTCAGGCTGGTTGTCAACATAGCCAAAAATTATGTGGGCAGAGGCTTGCCGTTGCTTGACCTGATACAGGAAGGGAACATCGGCCTCATGAAGGCTGTCGATAAATTCAAATATGAGAAAGGGTTCAAATTCAGTACGTATGCGACATGGTGGATACGACAGGCCATAACCAGGGCGCTTATCGATCAGACAAAGACTATTCGCGTTCCGGTGCATATGATGGAATTTTACAACCGTGTAACAAAGGCCTCGAGAGAGCTTACGCAACAGCTTGGACGCGAGCCCACAAATGAGGAAATTGCAAAGAAACTTGTTGTCCCTGTGAGAAAGGTTGAAGAGGTATTCAGGGCCATACAAGACCCGATTGCGCTGCAGACGCCCATTGGCGATGAGGACACTGAGCTTGAAGATTTTATCGGGGACAAGACAAGCCCGTCACCATACTCGGACGCCGAACGCATAGAAACCTCGGAGCAGATACAGAGGGTTCTCAGGACTCTCACTCCAAAAGAGGAAACAGTGATAAGGATGCGGTTCGGTATCGGCGTAGACAGGGACCATACGCTCGAAGAGGTAGGCAGATACCTTTCAATAACAAGAGAGCGCGTACGCCAGATAGAGGCAAAAGCCCTCAGAAAACTGAAACACCCGAGCAGATTAAGAGCACTGAAAATACTTACCAGCTAAAAACCGGGCAAAAGGCTAAAGGCGAATGGCAAAAGGTTGAGGCCTTCACCTTTGGCCTTTAGCCAAACGCCTTAAGCCTCGACTTTAGTTTCCGAAAGAATCGCCCGGCCTTATCGCATCTCTTGACTTCCTGATCAATGCTGTCGAGGTTCTACTTTGCACATGAATAACCTGAATGACGCCGGCAGGAAAGTTTGGCTTTTCACCGGAAGCAACATCAAACAAGTCTCCGGCTGCCACACCGTCCGCCGCACCTTTATCCAGATATACTATATTGCCTCCGCCTGCAACTATTTTCTCATCAGTAAGCCCTACGATAACACCCTTTATGCCGGCTGGCTTCTGTCCGCGAAGTTTGACCTGAGCTACCGGATAATACTCACCGAGCAGATCGTTTAAATTAATCTCCTTAAAGGACTTGACAACCACAGCCTTTTCGTCGCCCCCTTCCTCTCCCGCAACTACAACGATTCCTTTAATCCTGACAAGATAGCCGACGAAACAGTGAGTAGCCGGATGGATTATCTTTTCGGGTCCATCTAAAACATAAAACATGGCGCCCTGAACAGCCGGAATATCAGTCCTAATGTAGACAGAGTCTCCCTGTCCCATTATATTCCTCCCGCCGGGCGACGCCGAGATTTTGCCCACACCCGGAACTTTGTCAACTATAGCACCGCTGAAAATGAGCATATCCTGAGAAACAGCCTGGCCGCCTTCAGCCATAAGCGCAGCGGGCATAAGACATAGCATGACAACTACACCCGCACATATAAAGTTACGGGTTAAATTCATAACCCTCCTGAAATACATTACCCCTTGCCTGCTCTATTAGTCATAGACTCACCAACTATTAACTGTTCGTCGCAGCAGCAATGGATTTTTTGATCACACCCATCAGCCGCTTGAGCAATTCAACGCTTATGCTTAGCGGGGGCATAATAACAATAACGTTGCCAAGAGGCCTTATCAGGACGCCTTCTTCCCTTGCCTTATAAGCAACTCTCCAGCCCACTTTCTCTTCCCAAGCATAAGGCTCCCCGGAAGATTTGTCCCTAACCAGTTCGATGCCGGCCATAAGACCCTTATTCCTCACATCCCCCACATGAGGCAGTTCAGAAACATCCGCCAACTCACTCTCCAGGAGTGCGATTGTATCCGTCATGTTCTGCAATGTGTGTTCCTTTTCAAAGATCCCGATGCTCGCAAGCGCAGCAGCACAGGCCAGCGGATTGCCGGTATAGGAATGGCCGTGAAAAAATGTCTTTAATTCACTGAACTCTCCAAGAAAGGCATTAAAGATTTCCTTGGTGGCAAGAGTCACTGCCAGCGGCAGATATCCATTGGTTAAGCCCTTAGAGATGCACATTATATCAGGGACCACAGCCTCATGCTCACAGGCAAACATCTTGCCGGTCCTTCCAAATCCCGTGGCAACTTCGTCGGCAATCAACAGCACATTATACCTATCGCACAGCGCCCTTACGCCTTTCAAATAGCCTTCGGGCCAAACAATCATCCCTCCAGCGGCCTGCACAAGAGGTTCAATTATAACGGCTGCGATCCCCGCAGCGTGTTTTCCCATAATGTTTTCAAGCTCATGAAGGCACTCCTGTCCGCACGATCCACCTGTTTTTCCGAATTCACACCTGTAGCAATAAGGAGCCGGCGCCTTGTAAGTCTTAAATAAAAGGGGGCCGAATGCGGCATGGAAGATATCGATTCCACCCACGCTGACCGCACCAAGGGTATCGCCGTGATAGCCATATTTCAAAGATAAAAAAGAGTTCCTGCCGCTTTCCCCTTTATGGACCCAGTATTGGTAAGCCATTTTCAGGGCGACCTCTACTGCTGTTGAGCCGTTGTCCGAATAAAAGACTTTGCATAAAGCCTTTGGAGCAATACCCGATAATTTTTCGGCTAGCCTAATGGAAGGGACATTCCCGAGACCGAGGAGAGTAGAATGAGCAATTTTACCAAGCTGATCCCTGATCGAATCATCGATTTCTTTTTTCCTGTGGCCGTGGATATTGACCCACAAGGACGATACTCCGTCAAGATACCACTTCCCGTAAACGTCCTTCAGGAAACAGTCTCTGCCTTCGGCAATAATTATCTGGTCTTCTTCAAGCCAGCCTTTCATCTGGGTGAACGGATGCCAAATATATTCCCTGTCGGATTCCTGAAGATGTTTTATTTCGTCGGGGTAACTCATGGCTGACATGATTTATTAGTATAACACAACGATCAACCGCAGCCGGAAGCATCCGTGCCAGTCTCAAAAAAGCAGTGCTGCTTCTTCATGACGCGATTAACCAAACCTTAACCTTCGTTTAATATTCCTGTAACACGAGCACTGCTAATATTCGTATTAACCAAATGAAAAAAATTCTGTTCATTTGCGGCTCTCTTAACCAGACGACCCAAATGCACCAGGTATCACGCCATCTTTCTGATTATGGCTGTTATTTCACTCCATACTACGGTGACGGAATCGTGAAGGTGCTTGCTCGCAGGGGGCTGCTGGATTTCACTGTTCTGGGTGGTTCGTTCAGACAAGGCACGGAGCGGTACCTGCAGGAACACCTATGCAACATAGATTATGGGGGAAAAGCGAACAACTACGATCTTGCCCTAACATGCAGCGACCTGATCGTCCAGAATAATATCCGGAACAAGAAGGTTATTCTCGTTCAGGAAGGAATGACTGACCCCGAAAATATTATTTATCACCTCGTCAAGGGGTTGGGGCTGCCCCGCTACTTTGCGAGTACGTCCATGACAGGCCTATCCAACGCCTACGAAAAATTCTGCGGCGCCTCCGAGGGCTACCGTGACCTGTTTATCAGAAAAGGAGTAAGGCCGGAAAAGATAGTGGTGACAGGCATCCCGAATTTCGATAATGTCCGGCAATACCTCAACAACGATTTCCCCTACAAGAACTTTGTACTTGTAGCAACTTCCGACACCCGGGAAACCTTAAAGTTCGACAATAGAAAGGCGTTTCTGAAAAAGGCCGCCGGCATCGCAGACGGCAGGCAACTGATCTTCAAGCTTCATCCAAATGAGAATTTCAGACGCTCGGCAAGAGAGATAGAAAGGTTCGCGCCCCGCTCTCTCGTTCTCACCGATGGCAATGCCCATCACATGGTCGCCAATTGTGATATTCTGATCACCCAGTATTCCTCCCTGGCGTTCACCGGCATTGCACTCGAAAAAGAGGTGCATTCCTATTTTGATGTCAATATGCTCCGGCAATTGACGCCTTTGCAGAACAAGGACACCTCCAGCCAAAAGATCGCCGACGTGTGCAGGAGCTGTCTGCAATGAACATAATGACCATCATACAAACAAGGACCGGCTCGACAAGACTCCCTGGAAAGGTCCTGTTGCCGCTTGGCGGCAAGCCGCTCTTTGTCCGCATGGTGGAGCGCGTTAAACAGACATCCCTTGCCGGAAACATAGTTGTCGCTACTACCCGTGACGCAGAAGACGATATCATCGAACAGTTTTGCCTGAGAGAAGCCATTAAATGCTTCAGAGGACATCCCGTTGATCTCCTCGACCGGCATTTTCAGGCCGCCATTACTTTCGGCGCTGATGCCGTTGTAAAAATACCCTCCGACTGCCCGCTTATCGATGTCGGTGTAATCGACCAGGTTCTCGGTTTTTTCATTGAGCATCCAGGGGAATTCGATTACGTGAGCAACCTGCATCCCGCTACATATCCCGATGGGAACGATGTCGAGG
>JADFXO010000271.1 GCA_015233485.1 Nitrospirota bacterium | reverse complement strand
CTATATTAAAATCTATATCCCTAACGAAAACGTTAAGTACAATTTGATAGCTACGCCAACCAGCACGATTAATAAAACTGGCTCCGGTTTTGAAGAGATAGTCAACGAGACAATCACGTTAACGGACGGCTCCGGCACGACGGCAAAAACGATATTTAGTGTGGTTGCCTATGAGTTATATTCCTGTAATTCAAAAAATACCGAAATTAAATATACCGCGGGAAGCAAGGAAATCACCGTTAAAAACGATACTTGCGCGGTGTGTGTAATCGAATACAAAACGAAATACGATACATGGCAAATCACTTGCCGTGAGGAAATAGAGGTTGCCGTATGTCTCGTCACATATACCGATGACGCAATGCCGTCATCTGTGACAGTGATTATGGGCAGTGGGAGCCGCGCTGCTGAGGATATAACAAACGACCTCATCTCCGGAGAGAATCATGCTAAGATTTTTGCAGAGGCATTCCTTGACGATAACTTTTACCGCAAAGAGAAATATCAACTGGATGTGCCATATATCGGCTGCCAGACGGGGCAAATCGCGTCAATAGCGGACGACAGGCACAATGTTTATGGCGTTGGGATAATCAGAGAGGCGAGTCTGACGATAAAATTAAGCGGCGCCGCCGTGGAAATCAACGAGACTATAGAATTGTATTGCTATAAGGAGGATGGCTCATTATGAAGAGTCCGATTAACGTAAATGATGCGAATATAAAAAACGGCACGGTTACAAAGACATTATGCTGCTCAAAGTACGAGGTAACCGTGTCTGGCGGGGTTGTCGTGGCCGTATCTGACACACCATTGCAGGTAGGAGATAAGGTCATGCTGGCAAAAGCCGACAATTCCTATCGGATAATAAATAAGTGGAAAAAGCAACCTAATTTTGACCATCTGCGCTAACCGAATATTGACCACCCTAAGCCGATTAATATCAAGAGATGTCATGATGTAACCATCTCCGCCTTGTTTGTGCATATTCCGGTGATGTCGACCACCTGAGAAAGTATCACCACACTGAACAGTGGCAAGTTGGCTTGAGTCAATATTGCCATCTTTATGATCAAGCCAAAATCCTTTAATCCTTACCTTTTAACCAATCCTTTTCTTTTAGGCCGCAGTCTCATCGCGGCTTGGTTGATGTCTCTAAACTCACTAAAGCCTTCAAGGTTTGTACATGAGCATTGAGGACGTCTCGGACTGGCTCTAGTCTGACATTATGCACTGTAGGTTCCATGTTATTTTTCCTTTCCTACATGTTTTCTTTTTTCCATAAGAGTCTGTTTCAGCCGATAGCTCTCCCATGTACAGTTTATGATATGGGCTTTATGGGTCAGACGATCCAGCAGCGCTGCTGTCATTACCGGATCGCCAAATGTCTGCGTCCAATCGGCAAAGCCTAAGTTTGTGGTGATCATTAGGGACCCTTTCTCATGTCTTTCAGATATTATCTGAAAAAGCAGTTCTGCTCCTTCCTTTGAAAACGGGACATATCCGAGTTCGTCCAGAATGAGCAGATCATAACGGGCATACTTTTGAAGAAGACGCTGCAACGTCTTTTCCTTTCTTGCTTCTATCAGTTCATTGACCAGTCCGTAACCGGTTGCAAACCGTGTTCGAAAATTGTTTTTACAGGCTTCTATTCCCAGGGCTATGGACATATGGGTCTTTCCAGTGCCGGTTCTTCCAAGGAAAATGACGTTACGATGTTCCTTGATGTACTCTTCTTTTGTAAGTTCTCGAAATAGCCGAATGTCCAAATCAGGCACAGCCGCAAGATCGAAGGTCTCTATCGGTTTAATAATTGGGAACTTTGCCTCCCTAATACGGCGGGCTAACCTAGTTGCTGCTCTGGCTTGCAGTTCGGCAACGGTAAGATTGAGAAGAAACTCGTCATAGCCAATTCCTGTCTCCTTGGCCTGCCGTACTAACCCCTCAATGTTACTAACCATGTTCGGTAGATTCAACGCCTTGAGATTGTCCTTTAGCTCCATCAATAACCCTATTTTCATTGGACACCTCCCAACTCACCATAGACCGCTAAATCTGGAGGGGGCAGCGTCGGCCATGATGGCAAAGGGGCAATAGGTGTATTGAGATCGCCAGTGTAAACAAGGATGTGGCGAACTCCATCGCTGGTGCTGATGCGGTTCTCTATGGCCAACTCAACTGCCGTTTCAATCTCACCAGCCTTATAATCCCTGTAGAACATGAGAACCGTGATAAAATCCTTTATCCCGTTTGTTTCGCCCTGTTTGCAGCAAAATCTATAGAGAAGAAGATGCAAACACTGTGGCCAACTCTCCCTCCATTGTTTGATAGGACGGGCACTATTGAAAGCCATAGGCCGCTGCTGGATTAGTTCAAGATAATGGTCAGGATTAAGACTCCATTTGTTATTTCCGTACAACCTCTCATGTGTCGCCAGCTTCTTCGTCCCTGTAAATATCTCTATCTGATCAGCATGTAGCAGCACCTTCACTCTTAATCCAGCATAACGGCTCGGTACCGAATATCGGTTCTTATCCACTATGACCGTGGCATATTTGTCTGCACGGCCACCTGATGTCTGTATATTACTGAATTCAGATTCTGGTAGTGGAATAAGATGCCCTTTCTCCTCTTCGTATAATTCATTCACGATTCTATCTCGACCAGCCATCTTGTGCTCCCCATAAGAGATACACTTCCCAAGAGTATTATCATTTAACTCTTCAAGGGTCGCAGCCTCTGGAATAGGTACCATGTAATTACGCCTTGTATAGCCAACTATCCCTTCAACTCCCCCTTTTTCATGACCGCTGTCAGGATTGCAAAAACGGGATTCAAAACTGTAGTAGGCCCTGAACTTCATAAACCCATCCTGCTCAATGCGATTTCTCCCGCGTAACACTTTCCTTATCGCTGTCGTTAAATTATCGTAGATGAGAACAGGGAAGATACCACCATAAAAGGAAAAAGCGTGGATATGCGCATCCAGAAATGCCTGCTGCCTTTCACAACGATAAAATCGGACAAAGTGTTTGCCAGAATATTTACTCCTCATACAGAAAAACTTCAGTTGGACATCTTCCCCTGCTATGATTGCCCTTGCTGTGCCCCAATCAACTTCCGCTTCTTTCCCTGCATCGGGGCTGCATGGGATAAACGCCTGTGGGGTTTCGATTCCCAAATCCATCTTGGAAAACTTCACATAACGCCGCACTGTTGATTCACATCCCTTATAACCACACTCATCCACCAACCGATTGTATATCCGGTGCGCCGTGTGCCGTTGCTTCTTCGGTTTATACTTGTCGCCCTTAAGCCAGCCATCCACAATCTCCATATAATCGCCAAGAGCTGGAAATGGCTGATGCTTACGTTCCTTGTACCCCCATGGTTCACCCCGTATCGCCTTCTTGATCGTGTTGCGTGAATGGCCTGTTAATCTTGATAGCTCACTGATGTTCTGACCGTATACCCTATACCCTGTCCTTACCAATTCATACTGATTCATCTTGAGCACTCCTTTCCTCCTCAGACTATCATGGCCGACTTAATACTTCGTCCATTCCTATCATGAGAAGATATGCCCAGGGTGGTCAATTTTCAGTTAGCATTAACCCCTTTTACTGGTCAATTTTAGATTAGCAAAAACAGTGTAGATAGTGTGCAAAACCTCTTATATATTTCGAAAATGGATGGACAGATGGACAGCGGATTTTTATCTTTATAATTCAATACTTTAGAGGCTTAAAAGTGTCCATCCCAAAAAACACGTTGGATGGACAGCCTTTTTAGGCTTAAAATCTGTCATCAATAACCGAATGCCCCCTGCACCCCTCGGCACTTTATGTGAACAGGGGCTAGTGGAGCATGAGTTCGCACAATCCCATATCCTTCAAAAAAGCCTGCGCCTCTAATGGCAGTACATGGATGAAGTACTGCAGTCACCACATGCTATCACTACTGATAAACACCGCCTCACCACGCACTGTGGCTTGAAATCAGCCTCTATTCCACAGTAGGTAATGGAATGTATCACTGCTGAATACGACGATAAATTAGTCGTCTACATACAACGTTACTGGAGTTATAGTTACGAGCATAACAGATTATCCTCACCGCTAACGGTTGTGGCCCTGCGGTATACATAAGCGGCTTCTGCTGGTATTACTGAAATAGATTAAGATACCACTAAAGTCCAACTATGCTATTATTCACGGATAGTAACCCCTTCGTATCCTTTTCTATGGATGCGTATTATGGATAAATCACTGGTTATACTGAGTAACACAGTCAATCTATAAGCACTGCAAAAAACTTTATAGTAAATAATAATTGTCAACTCCATAGCGATATCGAATGGATTATATACAACTGGTATTGGAACAAATAGTAGATAAATAATATAGTTAATTATCTTTTAGTAAAACAATCAACTACATTGACACCACCTATGATTCCTTTTGCCTCATGCACTTTAATTTAGGAGAGATGTTAGTAGGAGTATAGCTAATAAACATACAAGAAGATGGTTTCACAAGGTTTAATAATAGTAAGTATGTCAGATAAAATAAATACATCTTTAGAGTTATGAAAGTAGAGGATTAATTATTTTTTATTTGTTGAAGATATATGTTTTTAAATTGACATCGTTTACTTGGTAATGTTAATATATAAACATGATAGTATTTGCTATCTTAATAATATTATTAAGTAAAGGAGGCTGTTGCATGTTTAGTTTAGAGAGTGATAATTTAACAATTCACAAATGTGCTGAAGGGATGAAGGACGAGAGGATAGAGGAGATAGTTAATGAAATCAATTCTATCTTTAAGAAGAACACATTTAGCACCCTTTCTGCAAATGAAAGGATCCATTTACACCAACTAACACGTAATCTTTCCATTAAAAATGGAATCGAGATGGTAAAAGAAGATACCATTTCAAATGATATGTTGGATGCATTGAACGAGGGAAGTCTAATGTTCCCTTGGGATATAAATGAATACGAGTTGTTTTTTCATTTGCAAGAATTTAATCACCGATAATCTATAATTTGATTAACCACTTTAACCCTATCGCCATACGCTTTTAGCTCACATCGAATAAAGAGTGTATGGCATATGGGTAATTTGGTTATACTGGATTCACATTTTATAAAACTGAGAATATAAAATGATATTTGCATGACTTCATGTTAATGTACAGAAATAGACTACCAAACCACTACAGCCTCCACTGTTTACTATCAACGAACATGTCTGTTAATTTCTCGCATTAAGCCATCGCTATTTCATAAAACACCCCTTAAAACGTACTGTGGCTTTAAATAAGCCTGTATCCCACAGTAGCCTAACCAATCCTATGCCTGGCAGTATAAGCGGCTAAATAAGGCGTTTAAAGCAGCGACACTCTATATGGCATCATGACAAGCAGCTATTCTACATCCAATGGCTGATACAATCATATGGTTGGTACAAAGAGATGATCAGGCATACCCATAACTACTGGATCTAGTAACACCCTACACG
>JADFXO010000270.1 GCA_015233485.1 Nitrospirota bacterium | reverse complement strand
GAATTGCCTAGTTCCGTGGACGGGTATATGGCGGCCATAAAGAAGCACCTGTCTGTCAACAATGGCAAGCTCGTAAGGGAATTTGATAATCTCTATGAAACCTTGCATATTGCCGGATATTACAGGGGATTGCTTAGAGGCACAAACGTAGTCAAAGACGCCATGAAAGACGCCGACACTTTTATTAAGAAGGTTTTGCCGTAATTGGGATGTGTCCTAATACTGTCCCATTTTTGGGCTGTCACCGCTTGACACGGACACACTGAAAGTCTTACAATTAACCATGGGATTACCTAAGCCAACACACACAGCAGGGGAAGCGCTGCGGTACATGGAAAACGCCAGAGGTCTGCTCAAGGCAGCCGCCATTGAAGACAATATCTATCTCGACAAGAAGCCCATCCGTGAAGCGTTCGGCACGGCCTATCTTGCCATACTCGAAGCCATTAACGAAGCCCTGATAAAAAAGGGGCTTACCCGTAAAGAATTGCCTAAGTCCGTTGACGGGTATATGGCGGCCATAAAGAAGCACCTGTCTGTCAACAATGGCAAGCTCGTAAGGGAATTTGACAGGCTGTATGAATCGCTTCATATAGCAGGGTACTATAGGGGATTGTTTTCTCACGTCAATATAGTCAAAGAATTCATGAAGGAAGCGGACATCTTTATCAAGAGGCTCCTGTCTTGACCTCACGGTAAATTTGTTCTAACGGATAAAACAAGTTTTCATTGGAAGTTGCAATGATTTCTGCACTGTCCTTTTCTAAGTCCGTCATTCCGGCCTCATTTTGTCATTCCGGCTTGTCCGGAATCTGTCCTTATACCTCAGAATAGTCAAAATCATCATGAAACAACCATTTAAGGGACGATTCCAGACAAGCCGGAATGACGACAAGGTGAGCATGGCGGAGACATTTTTTGTCGCGTAGGAGAGAGAAACGCCGCAGAAATGACCTCAAAGCATACCGAAAAATTCGGTAACTTTTTTCTGCATGGGAAATTCACTGTTGATTGACAAAATTACACATAGTTTGTTACGCTCCGTATCGCGAATATTAAAATACCAATGCAAAAGCAACGTAAGCTGTGAATCAGTTTTTTGCGAATAAATTTCAAATGGGGGGTTATATGGACATTGAAAAGGCCAAGCGAGAAGGATTCTCGCAACTATACGAGTATGGCTCTAAGACAGGAGAAGTCCTATCCGCAGAATCGTGGGCGCAAACACATATATCTGGGGGTGGAACATACTCAGATTCTTCTGGTAACGTCCGTCCAATCCGATCTATACAAGCAACACCCACCACACGAAGTTTTTTCTTCGGTATGAATCAGGAGATGAAGAGGAAATAAGTATGATCGATGGATTCGGTGTCCGTCCTGGTCATACCGTGTCAATCTTTTTTGGGAACCAGAGGGGGGAAAAAGCCACCCGCCCAAAGGGAAAGTCAGGGTCGTGGCTGTGGTATCTCTATTATTACAATCACAATACGGGACTCGAATACGTACTACCAGATAGCCTCAGAGAAATCACAGGGCAAAGTTCTGCTGTGAGCGTTCTCGTTGTCTTGTCCTGGGCACTCCTTACCGGCCTTGTCGGGATCGGCATTATGATCGGCATTTCGTACTTCGAGGAACACGTGTTGTCCCCGACATCCCACGCTTCTTACTGCCATTTCTGTTACGAGCACCAGTGGGTTAACTGGCTTCCGTTTCTGTTTGTCGCCGTACTGCTTGGCTACGCCATAAGAAAAGCAAGTCCAAACACCAAAAGGGAAAAAGACGCAATACTGTTGCTCAATAAGGCTCGCGAAACCGTAAAGAGTTTGTGAAGCGCTCTATGTTTTTTGTTGCTGCGTTGGATAAAATTGTATCTTTTTGCATATTCAGGAAAAAACCTTCATAGGAGCCAGCATAGCGGTTTTTCCCTTGGAACATACCTATCCCTCGTAAAACTCAAGGGTTGCAACACTGGACAAAATATACCCTTCTGTCTAAAATACCCCTTATAACGGCCTGTAACCCAGCATTTTCATTGAAGGTGGGCAAGGCCAAAATCAGACAAAACATAAAGGTGTGCTGTTTTCTAAAAAAAGAGCTTGCAAATTGGTGATAAATATGTCAGCATATAGCAGTGATGGGTGCGCGGCTAATTTCGTGGATAAATGCGGCACGAAGGGATTTTGAAAGATTTCCTGACGATGTCCAGGCTGATATGTTGAGAGCGCTTACGATAGCAGCCGAAGGCGGCAAAGCGGACATTGCTAGGCCCTTCAAAGGTGTTGACGGGGGTGTCTTTGAAATAGCGCTTAAACATCGTGGTGATGCCTTCCGCGTCCTCTATGCCGCGAAGATTGGCGCGGATATTTGGGTCATTCATGTTTTTCAGAAAAAATCAAAGACCGGAATTAAAACGCCTCAAATGGATGTTGACCTTGTTCGTGAACGCATAAAACGATTAAAGGAGGCTCTACAATGGATGACGATTTTGAATTGATACATGGCAGCGGTAACGTGTTCCGAGACTTTGGCCGTCCCAACGCCAACGTTGAACAGGCTCGTGCTATTCTTGCCGCAAAGATTATACGCACGCTTGACAAGCGTGGACTGTCCACACGCGAAGCCGAAAGATTGACGGGCGTGTCACATTCGGAGTTCTCGCGCATCAGAAATGCGCGTCTGACGCACTTTACGATTGACCGCATGATTACGATTCTTGAAAAACTTGACGAAGACATTGAAGTGGATGTTACCTTCAAATCGCGTCATTCTTTGCAACAAGGAATACATTAGTAAGATGACATTGTCCGCCACCGAGGCGCATGTAATGCCGTTTGGTGGAAAATCACGTCTACATACATATGTACTCCTTAATATATTTTTCGCGCTGTTTTTGGTGTATATTGCTTATATATCAATGGCTTATACGTATTTTCACCGAGAATTGCTGGGAAGTGTGTCCACAAGTTGACGAATTTAGATGAGATAGTTTATAATAGGAGCTGGTGCGGGACTCCATAAACTGCCTCTTTTGGCGAGGAATTCCCATTTATGCACAATCATAGGGGGTGTTATCTTGGGAAACATAATAAATATTGCTTTGGGATTTATTCTTTTACTGTTTTATATTTTTAAGAATCGTGGCATAGAAAAGGGAATGGCAATTCTTTATAGAAAGGCTCAAGAAACAGGTAATGTTTCTTTAACAAGTAAAATTTGTAATATATTTTTGAAAAATCCTATCAGACAAATATTCGTAGACTATCAGTATTTAGAAGAACACTTGGAAGTTGAGAGGATACCTCAAAGAGTTATTGATGCTTATTGCGATGACTCTTTGCAAGGGTATGCCGATTTTAAGTATAGCAAAGGCGGGGATACGATTGAAACGCAACAAAGAGGGCTAATTTTACCGTATTTGGAAAAAGCAATAAACAGGACAGGACAGGACAGGACGCTCACTATCGTAGAAATAGGAACTGGAAATGGTGATGTGGTTGCCTATTTATCTGATAAATATCCGGAACATAATTTTATTGGAGTTGATTTTAGTGTAGCTGTTGCCCAAACTAAACATATTAAAAATAATTTAAGTTTCAAAAAAGGTTATATTCTTGACATGTTAGAAAGTTATGATCTGTCAGGGGATATTGTTTTTGCCTCATCAACTCTGGTTTTATTACTGCCTAAAGAACTAAAAAGGCTTATCCTAAAGCTTAAAGAGAATAATTTCTCACAGATTGTTTTAAGTGAACCTGTGTGGGATGGATATATTTTACAAAATAGCTCACAAGTATCTTCAAAGCACATGGGATTAACTCACTGGGCACACAATTACGCAGGGTATCTTTTAGAAGAAGCATATTCCATAGCAGATTTCAATTTTTTTCACTATATACATCCTTTGTCTCCAAGACCTGATATCTATGTGTGTGTCTGTAGGGGTGTGCTGGCCTAATAAAGCAGTCTGTTCTCACTACCGGAATGAAATACGCACCAGAAGCAGCTTAATGGCAAAATGGATATGGGCTATGACTATATAACCGAGGATATTTCTGCTTTGGATTGACGCTTGTCTCCGCAAAACTAGACAAAATGAATCTTTTTGTCTAAGTTCCCTTCTCTGAACGCCTGTAAACCAGCATTTTCATTGAAGGTGGGCAAGGCTAAAATTAGACAAAACGATGACACTTGCTTCTATGACCGCATTTTAGTATAACCTCCCTCGTAATCTAGCACATGCTTTATCTATCGCCAAGACGGGGGATTATCCCCCCGTTGGCGGCTTCGGGACTCCGGTTAGGGGATTAATCCGACAACTCTACAGTTATTCTTTGGCCAGCCCTTGTGGCTGCCTGCATCTTGGTGCCGGCGCTTCCCTGTTTGACGAACAGCTCAAGATAGCCGTCACTGTTGATGAGGGCATGGAGCTGCCCATCCTGGCCTTGGGCGTAGTTTTCCTTGAGCGATACAAGGCGGCCGTTTAATTTGAAGCCACAACCGGTTATAAACGCCGCCGTGATATTTGTTATAATATTTCCAAATCTGTCTATGTAGAGGACTTCCCCTGTTATAGTGTTGCCGCCTGCCTTTGACGGCGGGATTATGTCAAAGGACTGATAATCGCCGACAGGGGGGCCGACCTCTTCGGGGCGTAGCCCCCCGGAAATCAGCGCCGCCGTAGGGGCAAACACGTCGCGGCCATGAAAAGTCACTCCGGTTGGATTGCGATAGCAGCGTTTGTCGGTGATTTCATAGACCGCAACCTTGTTTTCAACATACTTGTTTTCAGCATATATGATGCTGAAAATACCGTTGTCCGGCCCGACAAAGATATACTTGCCGCCATCTACGACAATACCCCGACGGTTTGACCCTACGCCGGGGTCAACGACGGCTATGTGAATCGTTCCCTCGGGGAAATACTTGTAACTCATCCCAAGGGCTACCGCCCCATGTCTTATGTTATATGGCTCTATTGAGTGCGTTATATCGACGATGTTGACTTCTGGATTAATCGACAACATCACGCCCTTCATCTGGGCTGTAAAGGTATCGGCGAGGCCAAAATCTGTCAGCAAAGTGGCGGTTAACATATAATCCCTCCTACCAGTGTGTTTATGTCGTCTATGTGGTTTCTTATCATATATGCCTTAATGCCTTCGAGAACCTCGATAGACGCCGCAGGGTTTACAAAATTCGCCGTCCCCACGGCAACGGCAGACGCCCCGGCAAGGATAAACTCAATCGCGTCGCCTCCTGTCATTACCCCGCCCATGCCGATTATCGGAACCGTTACGGCCTTCGCCGCCTGAAAGACCATTCGCACGGCAATCGGCCTTATGGCCGGCCCTGAGAGGCCTCCAACGATATTTGACAGCCGTGGGCGGCGTGTCTCTATATCTATGGCCATGCCCGTTATCGTGTTGATTACGGAGAGGGCGTCCGCCCCGCCGTTAACTGCGGCCTTCGCCATATCGGCGATGGAGGTCACGTTTGGCGATAGTTTTACTATTAATGGCAGCTTTGTTGCATTT
>JADFXO010000026.1 GCA_015233485.1 Nitrospirota bacterium | reverse complement strand
CTTTACGGTTATACAACGGTAACGCTCTTGAATGGAAACGTACTAATACTTTACCTTTATTATTTACTACATGCATTATCCCTTTTCTTTGACAATACCCTCGATCTCCTATTAATAGATCACCCTCAAAATATTATAACATTGTTTGCTTATTTTTGCTATATCCTTATTTGAGCGCTTATGGGGATTATCCCCCTTCGTCTTTAATCCTTAGGCTATTTTGACGCAGTCTGTTCGCAGGAATAACGTCCACATTGTTAAAAAACTGGCAGCTTGAATCTCATTGTCACTTCTCCGGTTTTCCTGTCGATAGTTATTGTCTTGTCGTCTTTATTGGGGATTAGAGGCTTGCCTGTTGACATTTCCATAAGGCCGGAAAGAAATCTGAGTCCGTTTTCAAGAACCTCTTCCATTTTCTCTGGTGGCATAGGCAATTGATTCTTATCTCTAATGTTATTTTCATTCTCTTGTGTTTCGGTTATCCCGCCATCCATCTCTGAATCAACAGACACTTCTTCCTCAGAGGAAACGTCTAATTCTCCCAGTGCCTTTGGATTGAGAAAGTGGGGTGTCGCTTCAGGGATGTCCTCGGATGAGGGCTGCTCCCTGGTCATGACCATTTGCTCCTCCCCCATCATCTCCCTTATTTTATTTATGAATGCAACTTTTTTCTCTCGCGAAAATTCTACATGGGCAGTAGATCCATCGAAAACACCATCAAAGACTTCCTGTTTCAGCGTGATTGCCGCAAACACCTTCTCTTCAATAGACTGTTTCGATATCAGGTTGATGACGTTAACGCATTTGCTCTTTTGCCCTATTCTCATTACCCTGCCTATGCGTTGGTTTAATCTGGATGGATTCCACGGCAGTTCGAAGTTCAGCACGCAATCGGCACTCTGAAGGTTTAGGCCGACACTGCCGGCATCGGTGGAAAGAAAAACCTTACAGTTGCGGTTATCGTTGAATTCGTCTATGAGGAATCGCCTTTTATTGACCGGCACCTTGCCCGTAAACTCAACAAAGGGTATCCCCATATCTGAAAGCATTTTCCCTATAAGATAAGTCATCGTGGTCCATTCGCTAAAGAGGACAACTTTTCGCTTGTTTTCGAGCACTAATTCTGTTAATATCCTCTCCATCTCCGTCAGCTTCGGCGATATGTTCGTTTTCCTGTCTATCAGGTAAGTCGAATCACACACCATGCGCATAGACAGAAGAATTTCCTGTATTCGACGTACGTCCATTGGCGTCTGAAATTTCTTATTCAGTAGTGGCAGTAGCGATTGCAGATACCCCTGGTGTATTTCTCTTTGTTCCATGCTTAGGCCGATGTAATAATTATTCGTGACCTGTTCAGGAAGGTCATCTATCACTTCCTCTTTTTTCCTTCTGATTACCAGTGTTTTAAGCTTATTATGGAGGACATCAAGGCCTTTGTATCCTAATATCGTATTCTTCTTGTTATCTGCAGACATCATAAAGTGCTCTGCCGCGAATATCCATAAAGGCGTCAACATGGCCGGGTCGGCAAACTGCACTATGGAATATAGGTCTTCCAGTTTATTCTCTAACGGCGTTCCCGTAAGCACTATTGATTGTTTGTGCGATATTGATTTTATCGCCTCATGTGTCTTGGTTTCAAAATTCTTGATGCGCTGTGCCTCATCCAGGATGACGATGTCGGGTTTATACCGGTTAATGGCAAGAATATCCCGCAATACCGCCTCGTAATTTGTAATCTTAAAATAATTCGTGTCGTGTTCATATATTTCCTGGCGGTTCTTTTTGTTTCCGGCTATGACAATGGCCTTTTCCCCTGTAAAGCGTTCAATCTCCCGCTTCCACTGCTCTTTGAGCGATGCGGGGGTTACTACCAGGACTTTGCTAAAGTTGAAGAGGGACTTCTTGAGGTATGACAACGTAATTGCCTGCAAGGTCTTACCCAGGCCCATCTCGTCGGCTATGATTACGGACTTTTTAAAAAGCCCAAAATCCACACCAACTTTTTGATAAGGATAAAGCGGCACTTTAATCTCGTAGTCGCCGGCAGTATAGTTGCTTTTAAGGCCTTCCATCTCTTTTTGGAACATTGCCGCGTCAAGTCTCTGCAATATGTAGTCGTCAACACGAAGTGCCTTCATCCCTTTGACTTCTTCTATTAACGCATATAGCTCGATGATGTCAGTCTTTTTGTAAAGTCCGCGCTCATCGAAATAGGGCTTAAAGCAGCCAATAAATTCCTCCGGCAGCTGCCTGTCGAAAAAATAGCGCGGTTTGTCTTCCATGGAATCCCAGTAGAGGTGGACAAACGGGAATTTTTCTTTCTCTATTCTCGACTTAAAGTCTTTCCTTGTCTTCAGGCTGGAATGTGAATAAATCAGGTGCTTGCAGGTACCCAGACGGTTTGTATTGAAGTCAGGACAACTACAGTGGCCCCTTCCTGTCTGAGGTTCATGCAGGGTAACGATATACTCTTTGCCTTTTGCGTTGACAAGCATATGCTCACCCTTATATGTCTCTCCATCAATAAGCGTGAAACTTTCCGTCTGCGCACTCTTTTTCCGGCTCGACAGAGCCAGCTCTCTTATCTCATCATAGGACAAATATTTGCCGCTGTCCTGGGAGGTACGTCCTTCAACCGCTGCTGTGTCCGATTTATGCCGTGCCATTCTATCTATTATATCAAGGCATACGGCAACCGTATGTTTGCAGCCGTCACTGTGGTAAGGGCAATTACATGAATACTTTACGTTGCCATTGTCAAAAGCAACCCTTACATCGTAATCTCCATAGTTTCCGTCTACCGTATAATCGAATGTCTTTTTCTCATAATCCTCTTCCTTAAGGTAATAGCTGCCCAGGCGGAATATGCCCAGTCCTCTTTCAAATATGATGTTTGAATCGGAAATATTTTTTTTTACAAATTCCCTTGTAAACGATACCATCTAACCCTCCCAATGTTCCTTTGTTTGTCTTTATTCAGAGCAGCATACCTCTGACCCCGATTACTTGTCAACAGTACAGGCGGCTGCCGTTTCTATTTTAATGTTCTGGTAAATATTTTTTTTATAACATAATATATCATATTATGTTATATTAGCTGAGAGGGAGAATATATGACAATCAGAAAACGAATACTTATAACGGGCGGGGCGGGTTTCTTAGGTTCCCATCTGTGTGAGAGGCTGCTCGACGACGGCAACGAGGTAATTTGTGTTGATAATTTCTACACTGGCAGAAAAACTAATGTTATTCATTTGATGGACAGCCACTTCTTTGAGGTCATGCGGCATGACGTGTGCTTTCCGCTGTTTGTCGAGGTCGATGAAATATATAATCTTGCCTGTCCGGCGTCGCCCATCCATTATCAATTCGACCCTGTACAGACTACAAAGACCTCCGTGCATGGCGCTATTAATATGCTCGGATTGGCTAAGCGCCTTAAAATTAAAATTCTTCAGGCCTCTACCTCCGAGGTCTACGGCGACCCTTCTGTCCACCCTCAGGTAGAGTCTTACTGGGGTAATGTCAATACCGTCGGGCCACGGGCATGTTATGACGAGTGCAAACGATGCGCGGAGACTCTTTTTTTCGATTATCACAGGCAGCATGACCTGAAAATCAAGGTAGCCCGTATCTTTAATACCTATGGCCCCAGAATGCTCCAAAATGATGGCCGCGTTGTCAGTAACTTCATCATTCAGGCGCTGCAGGATAAAGACATCACTGTCTATGGCGACGGTTCTCAGACAAGGAGTTTCTGCTACGTCGATGATTTGTGTGATGGATTGATAAAGCTGATGAACTCCCCTGACGAGGTTACAGGTCCGGTTAATCTGGGCAATCAAGGTGAGTTTACAATCCTTGAATTGGCCCGCAAGGTCATTGATATGACTGCTTCAAAGTCAAAAATTGTCTTCTTATCTCTTCCTGCCGATGACCCCACACAAAGGCAACCCGATATAACACTGGCAAGAGATGTGCTCGGTTGGCAGCCCTCTGTGCCGCTTGATGAGGGGCTTGTCAAAACTATTGATTACTTTAAGACAGTCTTATAATAAGTCTTCAATAATGCCGTGAAGCACATATTTTTGATCCTTCAATATGACGGCACAAACTATCGGGGCTGGCAGCGGCAGCCCAACGCGGCCACCATACAGGGGTTGATTGAAGAGGCATTGTGTAAGATAACGGGCCGCGTCACCGCCATCACCGGCGCCGGGAGGACTGACTCCGGAGTTCACGCGTTGGGGCAGACCGCTTCGTTTTTTACGGACAGCCGTTTAACCCCCGATATTGTCCAAAGGGCGCTGAACTCCTTACTGCCCTATGATATCAGAGTATGTCGTGCCGAGTATGTCGAAGACGATTTTCACTGCCGGTTTTCAGCAAGACGTAAGCGCTATTTTTATGTCATATTAAACTCGCCCCCCGCCTCGCCCTTTATGTATCGTTATGTGTGGGAAGTCAAACACACCCTGAACATCGCGGCTATGCAAAGGGCCTCCATGAGCCTGGTCGGCAGATACGATTTTAAATCCTTTTGTGCCTCTGATACGGATGTGGATAACACCGTCAGAGAGGTCTTCGGCATAGAAGTCGAGCCACTGCCTGGCATATCCTTTATGGATGCCGAAATAAAAGGGCAATTCATAAAAATAACGATTGAGGCGGACGGTTTCTTGCGTCACATGGTGCGAAACATCACCGGAACGCTGGCGGACGTGGGAAGAGGAAAGACACCCCTATCAGATGTCGAAAAAATCCTCAACGCAATGGATAGAAAAAAGGCCGGCGTTACTGCCCCCGGGCGCGGCCTGTTTCTTGATAAAGTATTCTACTGAAAGGACTGTTCCCTTTCTACCTGCTCAATCTTTTCTCTTTTTTCCTTACACTCAACGCAGTGCACCGCATATGGCATTACTTTCAACCGCGCCTCACTTATCTCTATCCCGCAGTCGTCGCACACGCCGTATGAACCATCGTTTAGCTTCCTCAACGCCTCGTCTATCTTATTGAGTTTAAGCTTGTGATGGTGGAGCTTTTGAAGTATAATATCCTCATTGACATCAACTACAGACCAATCTCCGTCGTCAATGGCCGCCTCGACAAGCTGCTTTTCGTCCCCTTTGACAAAATTCCCTATCTCTGTCTTTGCCTCTTTTAAGATTGCCTGTCTCTCCTGAAGGAGAGTTTTCCTTATTTCTTTTGAGCGTTCACTTACGCTTGCGGCATCGGCGTCATTATCCATCGCGTCGTATCCTTCTTTTCCAGGCTTTTCCAGGCTATTTCAGGCCGTATCAGGCATCTGGTTTATCTTCAGGTTTATCTTCGGCAGCCCCTTCTTTGTATAACTCAACAATGCTTTTTACCTTAATACCAGCAGCCTTCAGGGCCTTTTGCACATCAGGGAGCTTTGAGTCCTCAACCTTTAACATAAAATTGCTCAGCAAAATCAAACCTCCATTATCTCTTTTTCCTTGTGGGCAAGGACTTCGTCAACGAGTTTGATAAACGAATCCGTCACCTTCTGGACTTCTTCCTGAGACTTCTTCGTCTCGTCCTCGCTGATGTGTTTGTCTTTTTCGAGTTTCTTCAGATCCTCGTTAAATTCTCTCCTGACATTTCTTACCGCAACCCTGGAGTCTTCGGCCTTCTTTTTCACTACCTTAACCAGTTGCTTTCTCCTCTCTTCGGACAGCGGGGGAATCGTTATCCTTACAATCTTCCCGTCGTTGTTAGGCGTGAGGTCAAGGTCGGATTTTCTTATGGCCTTTTCGATGTTAGGTATTATCTTCTGCTCCCACGGAGAGATAGTTATGGTTTGCGGGTCAGGGCTGCCCAGTGCCGCTACCTGATTAACCGGCGTAGGCGTGCCGTAGTAGTCAACCATAATATCATCCAAAAGGGATAGCGAGGCACGCCCCGTTCTTACAGCGGCGTACTCCCTTTTCAAGTGGTCTATTACCGTGTTCATCTTACCACTGAGCTTTTTCTCTGTTTCTTTGTCCACAATCAGCCCCCTACAAAAGAACCGACTTTTTCACCGAGCAAGGCTCGTTTGATAGCACCCTTGTTTTTCAGGTTAAATACGATAATCGGAAGGTTATTGTCCATGCACAAGGTAATGGCCGTCGAATCCATTACGCTGATACCCTGCTTGAGGACGTCCCCATGTGTTATCCGCTCTATCATCACCGCGTCTGGATTTTTTACGGGGTCCTTGGTATATACGCCGTCAACCTTTGTGGCCTTGAATATAATGTCAGCGTCTATTTCCATTGCCCTAAGGGCTGCCGCCGTGTCTGTTGTAAAATAGGGATTGCCTGTGCCGGCGGCGAAGATAACCACCCTGTTTTTTTCGAGATGCCGCATAGCCTTTCTTCTTATATATGGTTCAGCCAGCTCACGCATCTCTATGGCCGATTGAACCCTTGTGGGGATACCTATTTTTTCGAGGGAATTCTGCAGTGCCAGGGCGTTTATAACGGTCGCCAGCATTCCCATGTAGTCGGCCGTTGCCCTGTCTATTCCCTTTACTGAGGCCTCCACACCTCTGAATATATTGCCTCCGCCTATGACAACCGCAATTTGCACACCGGTGTCGTAGGCCGTTTTTATCTCATGCGCCGCATAGATTACCATCTCCTGCGAGATGCCGTAGGAGCCGCCGCCTATGAGGGCCTCTCCGCTTAACTTCAACATCAGACGCTTATATTTTATGTTATCCATCGCCGCCTTACGCTTCGTCTTGCTTCTCGCCAAGCTGATACCGTACAAACCGCCTGACCAGGATGTTTTCGCCGAGTTTTGCTATCTTTTCCACAACAAGATCGTGGACGGTCTGGTCGGGGTTCTTGACGAAGGCTTGTCTGAGCAGGCACTTCTCGGAGTAGAACTTCTCCAGCTTGCCCTCTATTATCTTGTCTATCACGTTTGCCGGTTTACCTTTCACCTGGTCTTTGTATATCTCTTTTTCCCTTTCGATTACTGCGGCGGGGATTTCCGCCGGGTCTATGTACTCAGGGTTTGCCGCGGCAATGTGCATAGCTATGTCTTTTGCCAATTGCTTGTAGTCGTCTGTCTTTGCCACGAAATCCGTTTCACAGTTCAGCTCTATCATAACGCCTATCTTGTCCATGTGGATATAGGAACAGATTAGGCCTTCGGAGGCCTTTCTTCCGGATTTCTTTGCCGCCGTGGCAAGGCCTTTCTTTCTCAGATAATCAAGGGCCTTCTCAAAATCGCCGCCGGTCTCTGTGAGGGCCTTTTTGCAGTCCATCATGCCCACACCCGTCTTTTCCCTTAATTCCATGACCATGGTTGCGGATATCACGCTTTTACCTCCTCAAGCTCTTCTTGCTTCTTTTTCTCTTCTATCAGGACGTCTTGTGCTTTCTGTTCTTTTTCCTTGTTAAGCAAATTCTTGCCTTCCATAATTGCGTCGGCCATTCTGCCCGTAACCAGCTTAACCGCCCTTATGGCGTCGTCATTTCCTGGTATCACGTAGTCTATTTTATCGGGGTCGCAGTTCGTATCAACTATGGCCACAATAGGAAGCGAAAGTTTTTTTGCCTCCATTACGGCGATGTTTTCCCTTCTTGGGTCTATGACAAACAACACGCCGGGGTATTTTTTCATGTCCTTTATGCCGCCGAGATACTTTTGCAGCTTAGTGCGTTCTTTTTCATACGCGAGTACCTCTTTTTTTGTCAGCACTTCGTATATGCCGTCGTTCTTCATGGTTTCTATCTTTTTCAGCTTCTCGATACTCTTTTTGATTGTGAAGAAATTCGTCAGCATCCCACCAAGCCATCTCTGATTGACATAATACGCCCCGACTCGTTCGGCCTCCTCGGCAATGGCGTCCTGTGCTTGCTTTTTCGTGCCGACAAACATTATGGACTCGCCGGCGGCTGACATATCCCTGACGAAATTATACGCCTCTTCTATGCCTTTTACCGTTTTTTGCAGATCAATAATGTAAATCCCGTTTCTCTCGCCGAAGATATACTTTTTCATCTTCGGATTCCATCTCTTTACCTGATGCCCGAAGTGGACACCTGCCTCAAGCAGCTCTTTCATTGATACTACCACTTTTAAAGTACCTCCTGTTGGTTTTTCCCTCCGCTATAACTTTAGCACCCCTGTGGCGGACTATGCCGCCCCGCGGCTACAAATGCCAGGCCGCTTACAAATGCCAGGCCGCTTGGGGACCTCTGCTAAAGCTGCCGTCTCCGGCTCCATAGCGTGTGTTTTTGTAATGGAAGTTAACATAAATGCTCATTTTTTTGCAACAATATTTATTACCTAATTTTTTCTGAGGGCTTGCAATGGCCGGAAATCCATTTCCCTCACTGTTTCTTATGGCGGCTATTCCTTGAATTGGACGAGAATGTTTGAAATCTCCGCTATTACCAACGCCCCAAGCTGCCTTGGAAGCGGCGCCTTCATATCATAAAATTTCACGGGGAAATTCAACCCATCAAAGTCAGTAAACGATATACCCCTTCTTGGCGGCGCTACGCGGCAATGGTCAAGGTAAAGCAGCGTAACCTCTGTCTTAGGATTGATTACTCGCATCTTTATCGACATCATGGACTGTCGAAGTTCGCCTCCCATGATTATTTTCTCTATCTCTCCTACTATGATAATATCATACTTTTTGTCTCTGGCGTATTTCATCTGCGACTTGAGGTCGTTGAATATCTCGTCATTTCTCTCTATTATATGAAACAACTGCCTTTGCAGGAGCAGCTTATGCATGAGGTCGGTAAGGTACTCGGAGACTCCCTGCGCATCAATAGACGACTTCATTAGAAAGACGGCGGCGCGACTCCCAAAGGGAAATGGATTTTCAGGTGTGATATAAATCTCGTTAAGACACGGCGGAGCCTCGGACTCGGACTGTGTCAGAGTCTTGTGCTTAGCCGAAATCACTGTGACCTCCGGTTTCCCGGCAACACTGCACGCCGCAACGGCAAGCATCACCGCCACCAACGCCGCTGACATTGTAATCCTCCGGCGCGTAATCCGGCTGATTAATCTGGTTGCCATGAAAACTCCTCTATCATTTAGTGACTGCCGGCCTTTCAAGGACTGTCGTGCTATCAGGCATTTGTATCTGGCCGTTTGTCACGTTGTTGTTTTTTAACAGGGTCTTGATCTCTTTTGTTTCCACCATGCGCGTACTCCAGGCCGAATACAACGTAGAGTCCTTCAGGTTTATGATCCTGCCGTTAAATATTACCGACTGACCGGTAATGGTATATGTCCCCGCAAGGACGCTCATGGCGTTTTCTCTTGCCGCGAGGTCTTTGACGTCCCTGGTCAGGACTAACTCCCCCTGCTTTTTATCAATATCTATGGCATTTCCCATCCTCATCTCTATGACGTTGAAATAGTTCCTCTGCAGGTAGGTCATCAATAGCTCTGAAAACGCCCTCCCTAAAGGGGAGGTCTGTCTGACGTCGTTTACATCAACGAATGTTGTAACCAATATGGGCGATATTTGCGGGGAATAGACGCGCTCGGTATCAACTCTCGCGCCGAAGGAAAGACCGTTTGCCATATCCCTTGCCGCACCGTCAAGGTCGTCATATACGTTGTGCATGCCATTGGAATATCCCGGGGTTGGGCCGCTTGGCGGGCCTACGGCCACTTTCTCTGCGGCCTTATATACGGAGCATCCACATATGAGCATGGCCGCAAAGGCAAGCACACACGCCGCAAAGACAAGCGCCGCCGGGATGGCGCCTGTTGTTTTTATATTTTGTTTCATTATCAATTCTTCACCGGCACTTCCGGTTTCACTGGTTCCCTGGGTTTTACCGGCTCTGTAGGTTTCATTATCACTTCCACTTGCACTTCCGCCTCCGGCTTTGCCGCTGCTTCCGGCTTTACCGGCTCGGCGGGACTTGCCGGTACTTTCGGGTTAACCTTCTTTTTTGCCTTGTGTTTGGTTGCACGCGCCTTTTTTGCCGGCTTAGGTGTGGGTGTGGGCTTAGGTGTGGGGGCAACCACCACAGGCTCATTCTGGCGCAATGTTATTGAAGGCATTGGCTCGTCCTTGAGTTCATTTGACTTGCTCAACAGGTATTTTATCAATCTCGTGCGGGGAATTTTAACGGATGCCACAGAGACGACCTCCGCAAGCTCAGGGCTTATCAGCCGCACGTTGACAAACACCTCGCACGGCTCTACCTGATACGTGCCGGCCACTATCAGCGAGTTGGTATAGTCGAAGTTGAAACTCTTTGGTGTGACGTCTATCTTGTTGCCCTGTTCGGGCAGGCCGCTCCGGCTAAGATACAGCTCGCCTACTTTGTTGGACATGACTATTGATTTCATCTCCCTCACGTCTGTCACCCTGTAGTCCTTCGTACGAAGCTGCGACAGGATTTCCTCGGCTATCAGACGCCCGAACATGGATGTCTGGTTGAGATTATTTATGTCCACAAAAGTGGTTACGATTATCTTATTCTGGAACTTAGGAATATCGCCGTTTTTTTCAAGCTGATCGACGATATATGCCGACTTCAGGTCTATATCGGTCGTGTTGTCGGAGGGATTGTCCTCAGAGTGAAACAGGGCGCAGCCCGGCATCGGTTCAGGCTTTGGCACACTGTATCTCTCCTGGCAGGCCATCGTGCAAGCCATCATAATAATAACCAACGCGGCTATAAGATTCGATAATTGTCTTTTCATCTGTTTAAAGTGTTTGGCGATTGTTTTTTTACAATACCGATTACGTTCGGTATCGGCCACGCGGATTGAAACGTGCCGCCCTCGTCATAGTCGGTGCCGTAGCCACCGATTTTTTCGATCTCCGTGTCCTTTGCCGAAATATAGAGAGACGCCTGCCGCCCTCCCTCAAGGTATGCGGCACTGGCAATGGCAATTGGAAGGGACATTATGATATCAATAAAATCGTGAACTGTGTACGGTGAGCGGGAAAATAACAGGAGCATGTTGCCGTTTTTGTCCTTGCCGACTGCGGCTATGCTCCACGCGGACTGCTGCTGCGCCCAGACGTTTTTATTTGTGCAGCTTACCATTCTGATATTCTGGATAAGCGTATTGTATTTCCCCCTGAGTTCTTCGAAGCTTTGACACTCCGAGTCTATTATCTGTGCGTCGGCGACGGTGGAATCAACGGGATTAAAGGCCAGGGCCGTCTTATAGGATTTGGAGACCTTTGGGTTGTTTATGTGGCTGAAATTCTTCATATATCCCACGCTTGTGGAGCTGTCGGCCTGGTACATGCCGGCATTCGTGGCGGCCATAAGATTATACTTCTTCGCCCATTCCTTCGCAGTCATCGCCTTGCCGCCAAACTCGGATACTGTAAGGAGTTTAAACGCATAGTATGCCGGATTGATTTTCAACACCGTTATCTTTGAATTGCCCATGTCAGACTTTTGAGGGGACTCGAATTCGCGCATATACAACCCGTCATCAAGCCTTTTCCAGTTTTCTGCTTCCGCAACAGCGGCAGCCGCAGCCGCGGTAATCAGCATCGCGAAGGCCATCGTACCTGACAAAGTCCATAGGCGCTTTATCTGCATTTTATTAATATTGCTTTAACCCCATGCGTATTTTCTTTTCTTTCTTTGATTTATATATTTTTCCGCCGACAGCGCCGCAACACACCCGTTTGCCGCCGCAATTACAACCTGTCTGACCTCGGTGCAAGAAACGTCGCCCGCCGCAAACACTCCCACAACATTCGTCTCCATCATCCTGTTTGTCATGACGCACTCCTCATCGCTTATATCAACTGAGAAGTTGAGGAAATCCACAATCGGCCTGTTGCCGTGCAGATATACGAACACGCCGTCCATAGGCATTTCGGTTTCAACTTTGGTATCATTGTCTATGACAACTATTGACTCTACGCTGTCTTTGCCCCTGATTTCCGTGACCCTGTGGTTTAGGAACAACCATATACCTCTCACTGAAGATAGATGTTCATCACTCCGCGTTGTTGTAAATTCAAGAAACTGCTTATTATTAAATGTACCCGATGGAGAATGTTTATATACCGTTGCACCAACCTTCAAAAGTGTACCGGGAGCTAACAGCGTTACCTTATCGGTAAATCTCGTCAGGAACTCCGCCTCTTTAACCGCCTCCTCGGAGTCCCCTATGACGCAGACGTTCTTGCCCTTATAAAATGCCGCGTCGCAGATGGCGCAGTAACTTACGCCCTTGCCAAGCAGCTCTTTCTCTCCCGCCATTGCCGGCTTTCTGCCCATCGATCCCGTGGCAAGGATTACCGTCTTGCCGTAGTAGGTCTTATCCATCGTGTAGATTTCCTTAGGCTCAACCTCAATGTTTACTCCTACAACCTGTGTCTCTATGTATTGCGCGCCGAACGTAACGGCCTGATTTCTGAATATATCAAGCAGCTCCGCCCCGGTTATTGGCGTTACGATACCCGGATAGTTTGCAATTTTATTCGTGAAGGCAATCGCCCCCGCTGTCCTTGATTTGTCCAGCACTACGGTCTTCAAGTTCAACCTTGCCGCGTACTGCGCCGCGGTCAAGCCCGCCGGCCCGCCTCCCACTATCACCACATCATATAGTTGCCGCCCTTCCATGTTCTCCCTCTTATCCGGTATAAATCCCAACGCTTAGAAATAGTTTAACACATTATAGTACGTGTCCCTCTGAGCCGGTTTAAAACCCGATGACCTTATGGCGCTTATTATATCATTTTTCGATACCATAAATGCTACACCCGCCGCTTTTACAACGTTTTCTTCTATCATTGTAGAGCCGAAGTCATTTGCCCCGAATCTGAGCCCCACCTGGGCGGTCTTTATCCCCTGCGTAACCCACGACGCCTGAACGTTTTTGACATTATCCAGATAAAGCCGGCAAAGCGCCAGCACGCGCAGGTAATCAGCCGCCGTTGCGTGGACAATAGTGCTGCCGAGAGCCGTGCCGCCGGGTTGAAACGTCCATGGAATAAACGCCGTAAACCCGCCTGTCTCGTCCTGAAGCCGCCATATCGCCTCAAGGTGCGCCACTATATCCTCCGGTGTTTCAACCGTGCCTAGCATCATCGTCGCAGTCGTCCTCATCCCCAGGGCGTGGGCCTCTCTCATCACATCAAGCCATGCGGCGGTGTTTATTTTTCGCGGGCTTATGGCGCTCCTGACCCTGTCTGAGAGTATCTCCGCCCCGCCGCCGGGAATCGAATCAAGCCCCGCGTCTTTTAACGCGGCAAGGGTATCTTTTACCGTGAGTCCGGCCTTTTTTGCCATATAGGCAATCTCAGGGGGAGAGAATCCGTGTATGTTTATTGTGAACTCCTTTTTTATCTTTCGCAGCATATCTGTGTAATAAGAAATATCAAGGGCAGGGTGAAGGCCGCCCTGCATTAAAATCTGTGTACCGCCGAGGGCGATAGTCTCGCGGATTTTCTCCATCAAAACGCCCTCATCAATGATATATGCATCCTCGGATCCTTCGTCTTTATAAAAGGCGCAAAAGCTGCACTTATTTATGCAGACGTTTGTGTAGTTTATGTTCCTGTCCACTATGAACGTGACAATATGCTCAGGATGCAGGGTCGTTCTCATCTCATCGGCCTGTTGTCCAAGCTCAAGCAGCGGCGTTTCAGTAAGATGCCTGAGGGCCTGTCGCCGTTTATCAATTAGACCGCTCAAGATAAAACCTCTTCGTATGTGGCGTTACGCAGAACCGGCTCTTTCTGAGCCCTTGTAATCAGATTAACCATCTCACCAGTGGTAAGCATTTCGGATGAGGCCGCGCCGGCGCTGTGGGCGATTTTTTCTTCTATTACTGTGCCGTCTATGTCGGTGGCGCCGAAGTATAGGGCTATCTGGCATATCTTCTCGCCAAGCATTATCCAGTATGCCTTTATGTGCGGGAAGTTATCAAGGACGAGGCGGCTTATCGCTATTGTCTTTAAATCGTCAAGGCCGGAGGGATAGCGCGCTACGTCTATGGCGGCGCCGGAGACGGGCTGATACGAAAGTGGAATAAATGCCTGAAACCCTCCTGTGCGCTCCTGAAGGTCGCGCAGTGCCATGAGGTGGTCAACCCTGTCACCGTATGTCTCGACATGGCCGTAGAGCATTGTGGCGTTTGTCCTGATGCCAAGACTATGGGCGGCCTCGTGGATTTCGAGCCATCGGGCGGCGGGAATTTTCTCCGGACACAGGCGAGCGCGAACATCGGCGTTAAATATCTCCGCCCCGCCTCCGGGCAGCATATCAAGCCCTCGTGCCTTCAGCGCGGCCAGCGTGCCACACAGTCCAAGCCCGCTTAGTTTCGTAAAATGGTCAATTTCGACGGCCGTAAATGCCTTTATCTGAACGTGCGGATATTGTTTCTTTATCTCTGAAAGCATATCAAGGTAATAACTAAACGGCCAGTCAGGATGGAGGCCGCCGACTATGTGGAGTTCGCTAAACGGGGAGCTTGTTGAGGCCAACTTGGCAATGATGTCGCCAATGGTCATCGCATACGCACCGTCTTGCCCTGTTGAGCGGCTAAAGGCGCAGAATTTGCACCTGTTGACGCAGAGGTTTGTCGGGTTGATATGGTGGTTTCGCGTGTAATAGACCTTTTTACCGTGGCGGCGCTCCGCGACAAACGAGGCCACCATGCCCACACCAAACAGGTCGTCAGAGTTAAAAAGCTCCAACGCGTCGTCTCTGTCGAGCCGCTTCCCGCTGTAAACCTTATCAAACACCCGCGAAGGCATACAGTATTCTAACATAACACAGGCAAATTTAGACACAGGTGTATTTTTATTGACACTAATGAATTAAATATGATAGCATTATTCTGTACTGTGCAATGTTGCGTTAAAAAGGCGGGGTAATGCCCGACTGTCTTAGTTTGATGGGGTTTCATGGGTGTTGGTTTCGCGCCGGATGGCATAAGCCTTAGAATGAATACTGGAAAAAAATGATATGATTAATCGCGGCAACCCTGATAAGCGGGCAGTAAGTTATCTGAATACGCCGCGGCTGATTGCCTTTATCTTGATAGCTGCCATAGTATTATCAGTAGTTACGGCCATTTGGACAAAAGACAGGACAATAAGGAAAATACATGGAGAAGCAATCGGGCGTTTAAATTCATATAACAGTTACTTGTTAGACAAGGTTAACACCTATATAGTCTTCGCTAAAATATTATCGGAAAGACCTTTCACTATTGGATACTTGAAGCATACCGCTGAACAAAACACGATGAACGAATATTTATTTCGATTCAATGAATCTGTCGGGGCGTCTGTAACTTATATAATGAATAAGGATGGTGTCACAATCGCTTCAAGCAACTACAAAAGCTCCACAAGTTTTGTTGGCCAGGATTTTACATTCAGAGAATATTTCCAAAACGCTATAAAGGGGATTCCCGACGAGTACATAGCCATTGGCACTGTATCAAAGGAGCTCGGTTATTACAGCTCATATCCGGTAAGGGATGGCAACGAGATAATCGGGGTTGCCGTGATAAAATACGATGTAAACATATTCACGCCTCAAAACACAGAGAAAGAAGAGATATTATTAGTTGCAGACAGTGACGGGGTTATTTTTCATGCCAATGATATGAGGTATCTCTATCATACAGTACACAAACTATCGGAAGATGCTTTACAAAAGATCAGGCATGATAATTCATATGCCGGCGAACCCCTATTGCCATTGCCGATTATTAAGGAATCAGAAAAAGATGGTATAAAATTCGTCACAATCCGCCATTCTGAACAATCACAGGGATATGTGGACGCCGAATATCTGATGGTAGGGACGCAGGATAATGCTACTGTTTGGAATGTGCATTTACTGGTTGAGCTTTCCAGAGTAGGTTTTGAGGTTAATAAGAATGTAATATATGTGTTATTATCGATGGTTATATTTTATTTGATTGGTCTATTTATGGTTTATAAAAATAAATCGAGACACGCGTTACAGGAGAGCTATAATGATTTATTAAAACAAAAGGCTATCGTAGACAAACATGTAAGAGAGCAGGAAACCGTAAACTCTGTCCTGAAATTATCCTTGTCATCTGACCCTATTGAGGTACACATGCAGAGGAAGTTAGATGTTATTTTGGAGCATTTCTCTCAATCAAAAGGGTGTATTTTCCTTTATAACGAGGCGCTTAAAATCCTTCAGATTTCGGCGTATCGTGGATTCAGCGAGGCGCATTTGGCACTGTGCTCAGTGGTTCCTGTTGGTAAATGCTTGTGCGGGTTGGCGGCGTCAACGAAGGAATTAGTGTTTTTATCGGGCCGTAAAGACAGCAACCACACAATTACATACGATGGTATGCCTGACCACGGGCATTATTGTGTACCTATTGTTTCAACAGACAAACAGACAGACCGGCTATTGGGAGTACTTAATATCTATGTTGCCGCGGGGTATGAACGGAATGTCGATGATGAGGTATTTATAAAAAATGTGGCGCATATTATTGCCGGAATAATTTTGCGCAAACAAGAACTGAAGCTTATAGAGTTGGATAGGACGGAGAGTCTGACTACCCTGGCGGCGGGCATAGCGCATGAGATAAATAACCCGCTATCTTTTATTAAATCATCTGTAAGCTCCTTCCAAAAAAATCTCGCTAATATTGAACATTTTATAAGACATTCGCTCCTTACGCGGGACTTCTTATCAAGTGAACAAATAGAATCATCATCGCATCAAAAGAATATACTTGACGCAATTTCTATAATGAAGTTTAAAATCAACTCGTCTAATAAGGGTATTGAGAGAATCATGGAAATCGTCAACGGGCTGAGGACATTTACACGCCTCAACAAGACGGACATAGAGGAAGTGGATATGAACAAGTGTATCGACGAGGCATTATCAATGCGTATAAATATAAACTCCATGGTGACAATTGTCAAAGAATATGCGCAACTGCCGCTATATCTTTGCGAATCGCGGTCAATGAACCAATGTTTCTATCATATAATAGATAATGCAGTTCAGGCGGTTAATGATAACGGCACAATACGGATAGTGACTTCGGCAACGGGTGTAGAAGGGAAACTAATACAAATCAGGATAGAAGACAACGGCGTAGGAATGCCTGAGGACGCGGTGAAACAGGCGTTTGTCCCATTTTTTACGACAAAAGAAGTTGGTTCAGGCAAGGGTCTGGGGCTGGCTATGGCGGATGGGATAATAAAACGGCATGGCGGCAAAATTTCAATAGAAAGTACTGAGGGCAAGGGGACGGCGATAACGATACTCCTGCCGCTTATGCAAAATAAAAGGTGATGTCGGCTCACAATTTGCGAGGGTGATGCAATTTTCTATTTACATGAGAAAAAGTAAAAAGGCCTTGTTAGGTCTAAAGATAGGAGGTATATGATGGGAAATATTTGATGACGATGACAACGGATACTTGAAGTGGCTTGGGGAAAATACAAATGGTTTTGTTGTTAATAGTGATAGGGAACCAAATGGAGATTATTTAATGCTTCACCGCAGTACATGTGATACCCTCCAACAAACGGAGTTTTTTGGACGAAACAATATATAAAAACCTGTTCAAACGATCTCAGCGAACTACGAAAATATTTTATAACGTATGGTGATTTAAAAAGCGGCTATCACTGCAATCATTAAACTAAATAACAGTAGCTAAATAAAAATAGCGGCGTAAAATCGGAACATCATCTTACACGATCTTACGCGCGGCAGTAGTTTGCCTCGTAGCTGCTGCATAGTGCCGTTATCGTCGGGTGTGTGCCGCAGACAGGGCAGTCGGGGTTTTTCGGGACTTTTACTTTTCTGAACGTTGTTCTGAGGGCGTCGTATATCAGCAGCGTGTTTTTTAGGACATCGCCCTTGCCGAGGATTAGTTTTAGAACTTCCATCGCCTGCAATGTGCCTATAATACCCGGCAGCACTCCAAGCACCCCGCCCTCCTGACATGACGGCACAAGCCCCGCTGGCGGCATCTCCTCAAACAGGCATCGGTAACAGTGCCCCTTACCCGGGACTATCGTCGTCACCTGTCCCTCAAATCTCAATACCGCACCGCTTGACAGCGGCTTGCCCGCCAACACGCAGGCATCGTTTACGAGGTATCTGGTAGGAAAATTGTCGCTCCCGTCTATCACTATGTCGTAGTCTTTTATGAAGCCAAGAATGTTCTCAGGCGTCAGGCGGTCTTTTATTGCGACGATTTCCACATCAGGGTTTAAGTCATTAAGGACGGCCTTTGCGGATTCCACCTTAGGGCGGCCTATAGTCTTTGTGCTGTGAAGTATCTGGCGCTGAAGATTGCTCAAATCCACCACGTCATCATCAACAATGGCAATCTTGCCAACACCCGCGGCGGTAAGATAATAACTAATAGGGCAGCCAAGCCCGCCCGCGCCTATCAAAAACACCTTCGCCGCGGAAATCTTCCCCTGCCCCTTGCCCCCTACCTCCGGCAGTATGATATGCCGGCTGTAGCGCACTACCTGGTCATCGGTAAACTCCATCGCCGCTAATCCCTCTCTTTCCTTATCACAATAACCCACTCGGTATCGTTTATTTTATTCACTGACAGCACCCTCTGGCCGTGGTCTTGCATCGATTTTGGTATGCTGACCGCCGCTTCGGGATAATTTAGTAGTATCTCCAGTACCTCGCCCGTGTTCATCGATTCAATCGTCAGTTTTGACCTTACAAACGTATACGGGCATTTCAGCCCCCTTATGTCTATCTTTTTGTCGGGTATTATCTCATCCATGATGGCTGACTCCTGTACTGCTAATTTGTTGCTAATTGTATTCCTTGCCTTCCACTCGAATAAATCTCGTCTTGGCGGCAACTGCCGGCAGCGTATCTATCTCTTTTATCGCGTTTATGATGTCCCGCTCTTTTGCCCTGTGGGTCAGGACTACCAGTGGGACGGCCTCGCCCTCTCTTCTTTCTTTTTGTATGACGGCGGATATGCTGATATTGTGCTCCCCTAATACGCCGGAAATCTTTGACAGCACGCCCGGCATGTCCATGACGGTAAATCTGAAATAATACATCGTCTCAATGTCTAAGATGTCCTTTATTTTATAGCCGCCTGTATCTGCGTTTGGGCCAGCGTTTAGAAACGAGCAGCATCTTTTGACGCCGCTACCGGCAATGTCGATTATATCGCTCACCACGGCGCTGCCCGTGGGCATATCCCCGGCGCCGCGCCCGTAGTACATCGTCTCGCCTACGGCGTCTCCCACTACGTAAACGGCGTTCAGTACGTCGTCCACCTTTGAGATCAGATAGTCCTCCGGCAGCATTGTCGGATGTACGCGCAGTTCTATCTCTGAATCCACCACCTTCGCTATCGCAAGCAGCTTTATCTTATAGCCAAGCTCTGAGGCATAGGCGATATCTTCGGGGGTTATCGCGGTTATGCCCTCTTTGTAAACCTTATCAAAGGACAGCCCAATACCGTACGACAGCGACGCTAATAACGTCAGCTTGTGGGCAGTGTCTATGCCCTCAATATCGAACGTGGAGTCGGCCTCCGCGTAGCCCAAGCGCTGAGCGTCTTTTAGCACCATATCAAACGGCGCGCCCTCTTTTGTCATGCGCGTCAGTATATAATTAGATGTACCGTTTATTATTCCATAGATAGACAGGATGTTGTTTGCCGCGAGACCCTCGCGCATTACCTTTATTATGGGGATACAACCGGCTACAGCCGCCTCAAACCCCACGCTTTTGTGTTGAGCCACCGCCTCGGCGAATATCTCATGGCCTTGTGTGGCCAGCAGGGCCTTGTTGGCCGTGACGACATGCTTGCCATTTTTCAGTGCTGCAAGCATGAATTTTTTTGCTGGCTGGATGCCGCCAATCAACTCAACTACAACGTCAATAGTGGGGTCATTTATAATTTCGTACGCGTCGGTTGTCAGTACGCCCGGGGGGATTTGAACTCCGCGGTCGCGCTCTATATCAAGGTCGGCAATACGCCTGAGGATGACTTTCTTACCCGTGCGCTTCTCTATCAGCGCGCCGTTTTGAAGGATTATGCGCGCCGTGCCGCTTCCTACCGTGCCGAACCCTATGATGCCAACATTTACGGCTTGACTCACTTTGCCAGCAACCTTTTGATGCCCTTTACGGCCTGTTTTATCCTGTGTTCGTTTTCCACGATGGCAAATCTTACATAACCGTCGCCGCTGTCTCCGAAACCTATGCCCGGCGATACCGCTACCTTGGCCTCTCTTATCAGGAGTTTACAAAACTCCAGCGAGCCAAGAGGCTTGAACTCATCAGGGATTTCAGCCCACACGAACATGGTCGCCTTAGGTGCAGGTATAAGCCATCCTGCCCGGTTGAGGCCGTCTATGAGGACGTCCCTCCGGCTTTCGTAGGTCTTACGAATATCCTCTACTACAGTCTGATCTCCTCTTAGAGCCACTATGGCCGCTATTTGAATGGGCTGAAACATGCCGTAATCAAGATAGCTTTTGATCTTCGTCAGGGCACCTACGATTTCGCGGTTGCCGCAGCAAAAACCCACGCGCCATCCGGCCATCGAGTAGCTCTTCGTCATTGAGAAAAACTCAACCCCTACGTCAAGCGCACCCTTTGCCTGCAGAAAACTCGGTGCCTTATATTTATCAAACACAAGGTCGGCATATGCGAGGTCATGAATCACCATGAGGTCGTTTTCCTTGGCAAAGTCCACTACCTTTTGGAAAAAATCCACATCCACCACTTCGGTCGTGGGATTGTGGGGAAAGTTGATTATCAGAACCTTCGGCCTGGGCCATGTGTTTTTATATGCCTTTTCCATCTCGTCGAAGAAATTTATGCCGGGGCCGATTGGGATATTTCTCACCTGCCCGCCCGCGATTATTACGCTGTAGGGGTGGATCGGATAAGCAGGCGTCGGCGTAAGGGCAACATCCTGCGGCTCAATCATGGCAAGGATAAGATGGCTAAGCCCCTCTTTGGAGCCTATCGTGACAACCGCATTTTCGTCAGGGTTCATACTGACGCCGTAGCGCCTGTCGTACCACTCGCAGATTGCCATTCGGAGCTGGGTTATTCCGCGGGAGGCCGAATACATATGGTTTTTAGGATTTTTCGCTGCGTCGCGCAACTTTTCAATGATGTGCTTTGGCGTGGGTATGTCGGGATTGCCCATCCCAAGGTCGATGATGTCCTCACCGCGCCGCCTTGCCTCCATTTTAAGGTTGTTCACAATCGCAAAGACATAGGGCGGCAGTCTCTTTATCCTGTTAAATTCAAACATGCACCTATTATACAACAATGATTTCATTTATGAAATGAAAATTTCAGATTTTTTTTCGATACAACGGCCAGCGCAAAAAATATTTGACTGAACCAAGGCAAACGCACTACACGCGTAT
>JADFXO010000269.1 GCA_015233485.1 Nitrospirota bacterium | reverse complement strand
GATCCAAATCACCATACTCATATAATATACCTGTTGTTTTATCTTCTATTGTGTATGGATTACCAAATTCGTTACTAGCCACTATAATTTTACCCTGAGCCATCGACTCCAATATTGTCAGGCTTTGCATTTCCCATCGTGATGGCACTATCACAACTTCGGCGCCTGCTAAGTATCGATATTTATCCTCACCTTTAATTTCACCGGTAAATATGACTCTGTCTATAACACCAGTAACTGCGGCCAGCTTTTTTAGTTGATTCAGCAATCCTGTTTCGGATTCTTTCCCCGCTATCACATAATAAACGTCTTTTAAGCGGGATAGCACCATTATTCCATGATCTAAATCTTTTATACTGCTTATTCTGCTAAGACTTAATATATATGGTTTGTCTAAGACTACGGGGCTGTATTGTTTAAATGCATCTTCGTCTATTCCGTTAGGTACGATATCTATTCTGTCCGGCAAAGCCCCCTTTTTGATAAGATTATTACGTTCCCACCCATTAAGCGCTATAAGTTTATCAATTTTCCTTAAATATCGCTTACCAAAGGTATATTGCCAGCACCATTTGGCTATGAGATCCAGATCTGCCGCAAGCGGGTAATCTCCTTCAAATCGTGAAAACCCGCCGTGAAACGTTAAGATTACAGGTTTGACATTGTAATATTTCTTTATGAGAAACGTATGAGGATTAATATTATAATTGCTGAAATGTAAAATGTCCTCATCCTGCTCTATTTGTGGGAACCATGTACCGACATAGTTAATACGATGACTGAATCTCTTAATCCTGATGCCGTCAATCTCCTCATACGCCGGAAGATTATTAAACATGGTGAAGACACTTTTTGAAGTGTAGACTGTTACTCTATGGCCTCTTTCTACGAGCCTTTTTGCCGTCTCATAAACCGCACTTTCTATACCGGCAACGGCCGGATAAAAAAACTCGGTTATATGTGCTATGTGCATTTCACTACATCCGCATTCTTCAAAATATTAGCCTCTCTCCACAACATGCAGTCTTGATTCGTGTTAATTTTCAGCCATCATTGCCGGCAAGTTATGATTTAATCCCTAAGCGCCCGGAGTAATCTATGTAATGGAGAATCTGACTTCTGTTAAATTCAACAATGGCGGCTTTACCCGTAGATAATTCCTTGTCAAATTCAGCTGGCTTGGTCATCCCTTCGAATGTGTCGAAAAGGTAAACTTTCTTTTTAGAGCCATACAATTTGAATATCGCCGCCGCCAAAATAGAATTTCCGCCGCGCCAGACCCCGCATTCAACGAAATCGCCGTCAATGCCGAGTTCCACAACGTGTTTACATGCCAGCATCGTCGAAAACAATCTTTCATCTGAAGCCATTGAAAGTCTGTTATCTCTAACATAATAGAAAAATTTTCTTTCTTCCTTTGACAATTCAACCGGAAAACTTTTGATAGATTTCCTTATCTGTAACCCAACCGCATCAAAAGCGTTTACGACGATTGCTTTGAGTCTCTCTTTGATTACAACGTTCAAAGACTCCAGATCTTGTACTTTCATTACAAGCTACCTCCTGTTTATGAGATTACACCTCACGCCACACATGGAGAGATTGTAGCATTTAGCCTTTCTAATAGTAAAGCAGCCAATTGCTATATTTTTTTGCTTGAGCCGATTGCACAATGTTTCCGCTCTCAACGCCTAAAATCGCTAAATAGGCATTTTTCCCCATCTTCACATTCACACTGTCGGATTATAACGGCTTTCTTGAAAAAAAACAAGCTCCCCCTTTTTATCTTATTTTCAACCTGCCTCTCCCATCAATTCCATTTAAGCTGCTGCTTTAAGGCCGCTTATTGTGCGACAAGTTTCAATAGTTGATCAGCAAAAAAAACTATTACTCCAATTCCAATCGGCTATAGCATTTACTTGTTAAATACTTAAAATAAAATATGTTTAAGATGCCTGATCACGTATTATGTGCACTCCAATAGTTATAATTAAATATCCTTAATAATTTATATTCATTATTAACTTCTCCACTAACATGTTGATTATAAAGTTGTCTGACGTATTTTCCATTAAAATTACGATCATCTGGTAAGAATAAATACTCTTTATATAAATCCTTCAGGGTGGTTTTTAATAAATTATTTAATGGAAAACCAAAGCCGGACTTTTTTCTATATATAATCTTTCTGTCCACATATTTAGCCGCTAGCTTTTTTAATATGTATTTACTGTGTCCGAGACGAGTCTTCCACTTACCCGGTATACTAAAGGCATACTCCACAAGGGTCTTATCGAGGAATGGATTTCTCATTTCTATCGAATTGGCCATTGTTGTGCGGTCTCCCTTAACCAAATACCAGTCTGGCAGCTGAATCTTACAGTCCATATATAACGATTTGTTGATAATGTCTCTTTGCTTAAACAGCATCTCATAGTCAATAGACTCCTCAAATACGGAATCCATAGTATAATCGTCTACTTTTAACAACTTACCAACTTCGTCATTTAAGAAGCTGCCGCTTCCAAATATAAATTGTCTCTCTGCAAAACTACTGCCAAAGCAGCTAAACAGTTTATAGTATGCACTATTTTTCGAAACAACCCTGCGAAACCCTGACATAAAACTTAAAAATCTCAGCTTCTCGATATAGCTTTGCACGATGTACTTGGAGTATCCTCCAAATATCTCGTCGCCGCCGTCACCTGACAATACTACCTTTATCCTGTCTTTTGCAAATTTTGCCAAATAATAAAGAGGCACAATTGCTATATCTGCTATTGGTTCATCTAAATAATTGAGTATATCTATATAACTTTCTCTTATGGCATTAATATTAAAATCGCATAAATTATACTTCAGGTCAAACATCTTAGATACCTTTTCAGCATATACCGATTCGTCAACCTCAGGATAATCCTTATAACGCACATTAAAGACTTCCAGGTGCTGACCTAAAAGAGAGAGATACACAGTAATTAAGGAGCTGTCAACGCCGCCGCTTAGAAACACGCCTACCGGAACATCGGACATCAGTCTTTTCTTAACTGCCTTTATGATCAGATCCTCGGCCACTTCGAGAATCTCTGCTTCTTTAGCCGAGTAATCCAAACGAATATCTTCCAATTTCCAGTAGCGTTTCTTATTTACGATTTCCCAGTTAGCAATATCAAACTGAACGGTTGTTGCAGGCTCCAATTTTTTGATCTTATCAAATGCGCTGTGCGGCGAAGGAATATAGCCATAAAATAAATACTTTATCATTGATAATCTGTCTACTTGAAGATACGATTTTACCGCAGCGTTTTTTGTTATGGCTTTCAGCTCGGAAGCAAAGCAGAAACACTCATTATCTAAATAATAATATAGTGGTTTTTTGCCAAAATGATCTCGTGCCATCGTAATTGTATTTGTATTGCTATCATAAACGGCAAGCGCAAACATCCCCTCCAACTCACTAATAATATCTTGTTTAATCTCCTCATAGCCGTGCACCAGCACCTCTGTATCGGTTTTACTGATCCACTTATGCTCATGTTTGAGTCTGCCTTTGACGTCTTTATAGTTATATATCTCCCCGTTAAACACTATACATATAGTTCCGTCCTCATTGAACAGTGGCTGTCGGCCGTTTTCAGACAGATCTATGATAGAGAGTCTTCTGTGGCCAAGCGCAATATTTTCCCTGAAAAAGACACCTTTCTGGTCGGGGCCTCTGCTCTGTAAGGTGTCTAACATCTGACTGAACTGCCCTGCATCAACTTTTGAATTCCGGTATACTATGCCCAATATGCCGCACATATTTTAGGCCAGCCCGATCATTTAAAATGAACTTTCCTGAATTTATCTTTTACAAAATAATATAAGCCGTCCACATAACCCAACAAATAATATTTTATGCGGTCATAACGTTTAATCTTAACGGCTGAAGTGATATAAAGCATTAACCATACCCAAGAGAACATAAAAATAAATATAGGTCTTTTATATGGGGCGGCGTACCGTTTTACAATGACAAATCTGTTTCTGATCAGACAATAAGCCTTAGCCTGTATATTTCCCATAACTCTGTCTGGTCCGTTTGACGGACCGCCGCAATTGTGGTATGTTATTGCCGAGGGACACACTACCGAGCTGAACCCATACCTTCTGGCGTTGAAACTAAAATCCGGCTCAGTAAATGTTTGAATCAGACTTTCATCGAAGTACCCACACTTTTCAAACACTCTTTTAGGAATCATAAAGAGATTGGGTACTCCGTCTGTTTCCGATATAACATCATATAGACGTTCCCCTTTATCCTTATTGCCGTTATAGACATACGTTGTCCTACCTGTGAATAAGTTGATTTTTTGTACATACCACCAAATAATATTATCAGTAGCATGGTAATATGATTTTGGCCCGATCACACCATAGCGGGGATTGTTGACAGCACAGAGATAAAGCTCCTTTATCATGTTGACATCAACTATATTATCGTCGTCTATAAATACAATGTAGTTTGCGCTGGCAGTCTTTGCCCCAATATTTCTTGAATGTATCATTTTCCAATTTTCTTTATTGTGAATAACTATGATCTTCACTGACGTTAAATCGCCCTGAAGAATCGCGTTCAGGCTGGTCTCGTCCAAATGCCGGGTTTCATCGATAGAACAATCATCTACTATTATCACCTCAAGTGGACGGTAACTTGAACTAACAACAGAATTCAGACAACTAATTAAATCGCTATACCTGTTATGTGTTGTGATTACGACAGATATCCTCTCCAATCTTGTTCTCCTATATATTCAATTTTACAATTGTTCTATCAGCGATTATCCTGCGGACCAGATAGGGAAGAATCCTTTTTCTGAAAAATATTCATTTCTTTAATTGAAATTTAACAATAATTGATCTTCCCAGCATCGGCAACGTTATACCTAGGAAACGCTGTATGACCGCCGGACAATATGGAATACTAACAATATCACTTTTAGATTCTATCACACTAAATCCTTTTGTTAACATATAGTCTCTCAATAAATCAAAGGTATATTCACGCATATGACCTACAGCCCCGGCTGGAAAAGAAAAGGAGGCCTCCTGATATGGGTTCCTGCCTATTAATAATAAGAATCTTTTTGACAGACATGCCAGATTCGGTGTTGTTACAACGAAATAGCCACCTGCCTTTAATACCCTGAATATCTCATTGATATAGAAATCAGTATCTATAATATGTTCAATGACCTCGCCGGAATACACTACGTCAAACGTATTATCTTCATAATCCCACCTCTCTTCTAATGACCCTTGCTTTACCTTCAGGCCCATACCCCTCGCCTTTTCTACGGCATTTATTGACGCATCAATACCATATACGTCATTGTTTTGTTTTTTTATATCAATCAGATAGCTGCCATCATAGCACCCGGCGTCCAAGACTGTCTTCCCAGACCCTATCATATTCAATACTACTGTTTTTCTATGCACCTGCCATAAGCCGCGATAAAAATCATCCTCTATCTGATATCGTTCATTCGAAAAGAAAAAAGAATTTTTCCCCATAACCCTTAATCCACCT
>JADFXO010000268.1 GCA_015233485.1 Nitrospirota bacterium | reverse complement strand
GATGCAAACAAACAATACGTGGTGTACTGCCGAAGCGGCAGGAGGAGCGCCGTTGCGGCATTTAAACTAAAGCAGTTGAATATAAACGCCGTAAGCCTCAAAGGCGGTATAAAGGCGTGGACTTACAATGACTTGTTGGAGCCAGTTTCTTAAATTTCAGAGAAAATCAACAAAAAGGAGGTTTGTATAACATGAAGAGAATTTATATGATAGTGTTTGTGGCGGTTATTTCAGCTTTCAGCAGCGCGTACGCCGCCGAAGGGGTTAAGGTGGATATTCCAGTTGTGCTGAAGGACGTTAAAGTCGTATTCAATATGGACCACCTTGCCTTTGACGGAGATAAACCTGTTGGAATGAAATACATGCTACAACTCAAAGACCGCATAAAGGAGTCAAACGCCACAGGTAAAATAATAGCCATATTTCATGGCGCCGCCGCCTATATGACGCTTACAGATGAGTCCTACAACAAGGTCAGAAAAGTCACTACCGGCAATCCCTATAAGAAACTGATTGCGGACATGCTTGCCGCGGGGGTAGAGGTTGAGGAGTGCGCGAACTCAATGGGGGCAAATGGCTGGGTAAACGCCGATTTGCTTCCGGGCGTTAAGGTAAACGGGGGTGCTGTGAGCAGGCTGATTATGCTTGGGCAGGAGGGTTATATAGCAATAGAGCCATGAGGTCAACAGCCGGAGTACCGAAGCCGCCAACGAGCGGCAGCCCAAATTCAATAAATAAAACATGTGCGAGAATACGGGGTGAAGGGGGATTATCCCCCTTCGTCTTTAATCCTTAATCTGTTGGCAGGTATATTTGATATGGATGTTGTAATTCGGGCTGACGCGTACCCTGAAATCGGTACGGGGCATCTGATGCGGTGCCTGGCCCTTGGGCAGTCGTTTAAGGACAGCGGCTGGCGCGTCAGATTCGTTACTTACTGCGAGGCAGCCGGACTTCTTGGGAGGCTTACGTCTGAGGAGGGGTTTGAGGTTATACCTCTGAAAAGCAAATCAGACAATGTCCTGCCGCCCTGCCGCTGGGCAATCGTTGACGGCGTCAACTTTGACCGCCGGTTTCATAAATCCATGAAAGACGCGGGCTATAAACTCCTTATTATTGACGACATGGCCGCCCTTGACTTCTACCACGGCGAATTCGTTCTAAACCAAAATCTCCACGCCCACATCCTTAAATACAACCTTAGCCCCGGCACAAGGCTCCTTCTTGGCACAGAGTATATCCTCCTTAGGCGTGAGTTTATCAAACACCGCGGCGTCGAAAAGCTCATCACAGACAAGTGCGCCAATGTCCTCATAACCCTTGGCGGGGCAGACAGGGAAAATCTCACCCGAAAGGTATTATCTTCCATTAAAGGGTTGAAAGATATAAAGATAACCGTGGTAGTGGGCGCGGGAAATCCGAACATCGAATCAATAAAAACGGTAAAAACTGCGGCCCCCGTAACAATCTTGCAAAATGTAACAGACATGGCGGGCGTTATGGCCTCACAAGACGTTGCCGTCACATCCGGAGGCACGACAGTGTGGGAACTTGCCTTTATGGGTGTGCCAAGCGTAGTGGGCAGGATTGCCCCGATTGAGGACTACTTAGTTGCGGGACTAAACAGCCGGGGAGTATTTATTGATTCGGGATGGTTTAAGACGGCCACAGATGACGAAATCAGGGGGAACCTGTTAAAGTTACTAACGCACATGAAGCTGCGAAAGGAGATGTCCGCACTTGGGCGAAGGCTTGTTGACGGGTTTGGGCGCGACAGGGTAATAGAGGCTATGGAGGCAACATGAGACCTTATTTGAGATGTGTTGTAATTTGCAGGCATCACTTATGTGAAATAATCTCCATTATCTTATCTTCACGGATATTGCCAAACACCCCGATGAGAGTGTCTTCCATAGGGATTAACGTCCACTGCCCCTCGTACTTATCGTCTACTCTGTAAAGCTGCCTCTGGCCGCGCATCACCACAGTGTATTTCGTGTTAGTGGTTTTGAAAAAATTGAGATAAGCAGCGAGCAACTTCTCAGGCTGAGGGATGAGGACAATGGAGACCTTTTCGCCGTCAAGGACATATTCCCTTTCTATTGCGTCGCGCACAAAGTCAAGGCCGCGATAGTTTTCCTTTATAAACTGTGTTGAGACTACCTTGCCAAATTTAGGAAACCTCTCAAAAAGAGTAAAAGGCTCGGCGGCGCCACCTATTGATTTGTCCACAACCGCGGCAATCCTGTCAGCCGGGACGGCGTCGTTAAATGTTATAACCTTGACGTAGTACCTTCCGGCAAAAAAGAGCACTCCCCTGGCCAGCGTGTAACCCATCGTGCCGATTGCGGAGGCCGCCGCGTCTGCCGGCATCTCGTCGGTCAAAACCGCGAAGGCCTGTATGGGCTTGCCCATGTCGTAGATTTCAACAAGGGCGTCAGCCTGCGTACCGGCCTTCGCATAGTCGTAAACAGTCAGCCCGGCAAATCCCTTCGAGATAAAATACTCGGCGTGGCCGTCGTTATATTCATAGAGGTTGTCCTTCGTAAACTGGCGCGGGGGGCCGATTTTTTTGTATCCCTCAACATCAGCGGGAAGTTGAACCAACTCGGCGCTGGCCTTTTGAAACGTAGCCATTATTGCCGCCGCGTCATACCTCTGCCCCGCCGAGTATATAACCACCGCGATTAATGGCAGCAACGCCAGTAATAAATATGGCGGCCATCTGAGAGATTCTCTTGTCATCATTTACACGTTAAACGTGAGGGTCTGGTGTGTCTCACGAAGCATCTGCGCAACCGGAAGCCCATATGGACACGCCCCCGTGCACTCGGTATTTTTGCATGTCAGGCACACCTCCGCCTTGTTATTGAGCCTGGCATATGAGGTCATCGCCCGCTTTTCCATCCCGTAGTCCTTGAAATACATCTGAAACCTCAGAGAGGCCGCTATATCTACCCCGTTTGAGCACGCGCCCTCGCAAATCCCGCATCCAGTGCGGCAGTAGGAGCTGCCATGCGCGCTGGCATACTGCCTGAGAACACGCTCATCCGCGGCGGAGTATTCCTGTCCCGATGCTGGCAGATAGTTATCAAGGTCAGCAACACTTTTCATTGATACCACAAGGCCATTTACCTCAGGGTGTTTCAATGTCCACTTAAAGGCCGATTGGGCAAAATCAGCGCCCTTAAAATCAAGCTGCATGTCCTTGGCACCGGCCAGTGTTTTCATTGCCACAACACCCACGCCTTTCTTTTTGGCCTCTTTGAGGACATCAGGGATTTTGGGGAATTTCATAAAATTAAACGCCGGCATTATCAGCTCATAGTGGCCGCTGTCAACCGCCGCCATGAGAAGGTCTTCCATGTTCGTCGGCCCGTGGGAGGAGACGCCGAGGTGTCTTACCTTACCGGCCTTTTTGAGGGCTTGATAGGCCTCAAGCATATTTTCGTCCAACAGGCGCTTGAGTTCTTTTTCCTTGTCCTTGTCAACCTCGCCCATAGCGTGGACGAATACGAAATCAAGGTAGTCGGTCTTCAGGCGGGAGAGGCTTCCATCAATAGAGGCGATGTACTGGTCTTTCGTGCTGCCCAAGGGCAGGTGAGAGGGATAGGGCATGGGGTTACAGAACTTTGAGGCAAGAATAATCTTATCCCGCTTGATGTTTTTCATGGCCTCGCCGATATAGGTCTCGGATTTGCCGTAGTCCGGGGCGGTGTCGAAATAATTTATCCCCTTGTCTATGGCCCTCAGCACAAGGGAGGCCGATGGCAGACTGCCGCAGCCGCAGGAAATATCGCTCATCTTCAGGCCGGTCTTGCCGATTTCGGTATATCGTTTAACTGACACGCCGCTTTCCTCTGCCGCATGTAAATCCGCCTTTGGTGAAATAAAGGCCGAAGCCGCCGCGGCAATCGCCCCCGCCTTTAAGAAATCACGTCTTTTCATTGAGTTATCCTCCTTATGGTTATCTATTGTCTATACTTTATCATCAATTTCATCTTGATAATTGAACTCTGTCTTGCTCTGCGAAACAATCTCTTCTATAATATTTTTCAGATACCCCTGTTGAATTGATTGTATAAAACAATTCCTTAGAGAGCTTATATTTATGACTTCTTCGATACAATCCATGTACGTATCGACGATAGCTTGTACTGAATAGATTCGGCTTGCATTTTTTCGAATTCCAACAATAATATTTTCCACAGGTTCTTCGGATTTAACAACAAAAGTAATGGGATACCTTTGTACCTTATCAATATCTAAAAAATACTTTTTTACATCTAAGCTCTCAGTTACCTGAAAAAATCTACCAAGAGGTTTCATCACAAAGTCTATGCCGCCATCATTAGCGTTGGTTCTTCCTGTTTTATAGAGAGTTAAATTATCTTCATTTAATTTGTCTATTTCAAAGCCCCAATATATTTTTTGATCGTGGTAATAGTATTTTAGGATTGCATAACTTACTATTTCAAAAAGTCGGGCATCAACGTTCGGTGCAAGTAACCCTAAAATAAAGATTTTTGCTTCTTCTGGATTTTTTGTCTGAATATCTTGTAACTCAACACAAGATTGAATAAATTGCTCAAACGCATTTTTCTTTGTCTGGGCATATTTATCAATAATCTCAATAATAACATGGGCGATATTGTATGTTTTTGTTCTAAGTTTAATTTTTAACATATTTTCTGCCACCCAATATCTGTTTGTTTCAAGATTTCTTAAAATTGGCACATACTCAGATACAGGAAAAAACTTCTGGAACTCTGAATTCATACGGTTGTTTAGAGCATGATTCTGAAGTTTAGTGCCAAACGGTAACTCACGTTGTCGCCTAAATAATCTTATAAACTCAGCCCCCTCATACTTATCGTATGTTGAACTTTTATCGAAGCCCTTCTCAATATAATCCTCAACTACAACATATATTGCGTATAAGTTGGCAAAACTACCACGGGCTTTAGCACCTCTATTCGCAGCCCTGGTTTTCAATGAAATGTATTGCAATAGTTGGCTTTTATCAAAGATATCTGACCCTTGATTGCCAAATCTTGCTTCCAATATTTCATTAATGATTTCAGTAAATGGTTTTTCCATATATTTATATATTAAAAAGACTAAGTTCTCTCTGTGGTTCGCCCTGTTCTCTTTCAAATGTTCGGGCTTCCCTGACTAGCTTTTCACCATTATATTCCTGCTGAAGCTCAAGCCTTCTTAACCCAATTTTTACATAATCTTCCTGCAACTCTATACCTATTGAATTTCTACCTAATTTACTTGCAACAAATGACGTGGTAAAGGTTCCAGAAAATGGATCCAAAACCAAATCACCAGAATTAGAACTTGCTTTAATTATTCTCTCTAATAGGACAACTGGTTTTTGTGTTGGGTGATTTTCATATTCTTCCATTTTATATCTAACTCTTGGAAATTCCCATACATTACCTGGGACTTTGGTTGAGTTATATATCTGTGGCGGGTTCTTCCTATAATCAATAAGCTTTCTTTTGGACCCTGTTTTTGCATCTACTAAGATTTCATTTGCATTAAATGTATAATTGTGCTTATCTTTTACACAAAATAATATTGGTTCATACAAAGAC
>JADFXO010000267.1 GCA_015233485.1 Nitrospirota bacterium | reverse complement strand
TTTCATCACATGCAACTTCTTCAAATCCCTCTTGCTTACCATCACCATGTCCTCTTTAGCCATTTGTACCCTCTTTCCTTCTATGGTACAAAACGCCTCGCTTTTTAGGACATTTCTACTTTGCTGCAATAGGACATTTCTATTTTGCTATTACATATAAAAATTTATTATTCGTCAAAAAAAAAATCAAATCGGCGTTGATTTTACACTGCCTGTCGTGTTATTATTTCATCGGTGTTGTTTGTGCATTAAGTTTGGCTGGATATAAGGGAAGAGAAGTGTGAGACTTCCGCTGCCCCGCAGCCGTGATGGGAACGAAACCCCTTAGTATATGCCACTGAGCTTGTCTCTTGCCGTGGGTGAGGGATATGTCTTGGGAAGGCGGGTTAGTAGGTGTGCCCTGAGCCGGAAGACCTGTCCAGTGAAATCACGAGGGTGGATGGCTGTGTGTTTGTTGCAAATGTTTAGTACAGCGTGCGGGCGGTACGTAGTGTTTTTTCTGCTATGAAAGAGAGAAAGCTGAAGAAACGAAATCTCATGGAATCCCCCGCCCTGGTTATAGCCGCGTTCGGTACGACCTCAAGAGGTAAGGCCGCTTACGATATATTCGACGCTGACGTTCGGGCACACTTCATGAGTATTTGGCCTGAGACTCACATCGTCTGGGCGTACACATCTGAAATCGTCAGAGAGAAGACCGGCTCCCCGGGCATCCTTCAGGCCCTCGCCTCACTGGAAGGGCATGGTTACAGTAAGGCCGTCGTCCAGCCGCTTCAAATTGTCCCCGGCACCGAGTACCAGGAACTTATGGAAATGTGTGTTAATTTCCCAGGCCTGCGCGTTGCTATGGGTGAGACACTGCTCCACAGGTGGCAGTTCGTCGATGAGGTTATATCTGCTGTTGCGCGGGATTTCATCCCCGACGGTATCAACATCGCCGTGGCCCACGGTACGCCTCTTTGCGCCGATCCCGCGAATATCCTCTATCAGGGGCTTGACCACTATTTAACACAAAAATTTCAGAATTGCTTTTTTGCCACTATTGACGGGATGCCTTCGCTGGACATCGTTCTTGGGAAGATTGCCGCAAAGACATCAGCTAAAAAGGCAAGGCTGATTCCGCTGCTCTACGTTTCTGGTCTGCATGTGGAGAAAGATTTATTGGGCGAAGGTCAAAGTCTTAAGGCGGAGTTGCAATCCCTTGGCCTTCAGGTTGATTACCTCAGCGTTGCACATGAGGGCGGCAGCTTTGTTAAATCCCTTGGGTTTTACGAAGAAGTGCGCCGTGCCTTTATTAACCGAATCGAACGGGCATTCAAGCTGCTTTATTATTACTAAGGGGAGGATTTATGAAGAGAATGTTTAATTATAAATATTTTGGCGCGGTAGCGGCCTTGCTGATACTTATTCCACACCCTGCCTATGCCATGCACATTATGGAAGGATTTTTACCTTTTAGCTGGTGCGCGTTTTGGTATGTCTGTTCGATTCCATTTTTGATTTACGGGGTTATTATGGTCAAGAGGGCGACGAGGGATAATACGAAATTGAAATTGCTGCTTGGGCTTTGTGGCGCGTTTGTATTTGTTATGTCGGCTATGAAGATTCCCTCGGTGATGGGAAGCTGTTCTCATCCCACGGGGGTTGGGCTTGGGGCTATAGTCTTCGGCCCTGCCGTGATGAGTGTTCTTGGTGGGATTGTCTTGTTATTTCAGGCGCTGTTGCTTGCCCACGGGGGAATTTCGACCTTTGGCGCGAATGTGTTTTCTATGGCGGTCGTAGGGCCGATGGTTTCTTATATTATATATCTTTTTCTTAAAAGGGCGAAGGCCCCTGTCTGGCTTTCTGTGTTTTTAGCTGCTGCGTTGGGTGATTTGGCTACATACGTTGTTACGGCGTTTCAGCTTGCACTGGCGTTTCCGTCTGAAAGCGGCGGTGTTGCCGGTTCGTTTATAAAATTTCTGGCGGTATTTGCCGTTACTCAAGTCCCGATTGCCGTTGCTGAGGGGATTCTAACCGTATTGGTATATAATTACTTAACTGCCAACAGCGCTGAAGAACTAAAAACACTTGCAAGCAGGGAGGCCTGAATGGTTTCGATAAGAAATATCTTGTTGGTTGTATTATTCGTTTTAATCGCTTTAGCCCCGGCTTTGATTAATATGACGTCCGATTTGATGGGCACCGACGACAAGGCCGAGATGGTCATAAAGGAAATCAACTCTGGCTATGTGCGATGGGTTGAACCGTTTTGGAGTCCGAACGAGGGGACTGAAAAGCTTCTTTTTGTTTTTCAGTCCGCCATAGGGTCTGGTTTTATCTTTTATTATGTCATGCGTAAACGAAAAAAAGGCAGACCATAAACCACGATGCCGGATAGATTCGCCTATTCTAATGCCATCAGAGATGTTCATCCGGTTGAGAAGCTCGTATTTTCGTTTTCATGTATGGCGATTTCTTTAATCAGCGGCTCAACGGCGGTACACTTAATTGTTTTTATGATGATGGCGGTGGTTTTATTTATGGCGAGGATTCCCCTGCGGTATTATGTGGGAATTATGTTTAAGGCGTTTGTTTTTGTCTTCTTGGGGAGTGTCGCAGTCGCGTATGGTGCTGTGGATTTAAAGGGGGCGGCGTTTGTGTTTTTTCGGGCGTTTGCCGCAATTTCCTGTTTTTATTTTTTGATTTTCACAACCCCCGCCGCCGATATATTGTCGGTGCTTAGAAAAATCCGCATACCGTCGATTATCATTGAGCTGATGGGCCTGACGTACAGGTTCATATTTGTATTTATGGACATTACGCAAAAGACCCGCACCGCGCAGTCTTCGCGTTTGGGTTATGATGGACTAAAAAATTCGTATCGTTCGATGGGGATATTAATCTCAAGTCTATTTGCGCGGATGCTCAGGCAGGCGGACTATCTGAACACTGCCCTTGAATCAAGGGGATTCACCGGCGAGCTGAATGTCATGCAAAGAGGATTCAAAAGTTCAGCGGTCAATATTGCCGCAATCACCGTCATTGACATTTTTTTAATCGTAATAGGCTCAAGATGATAGAAGCAAAAGGCGTCACATTCAAATATGACAGCGTTACGGCCCTAAATGATGTTTCGCTGCGCATTGAAAGAGGTTTGAAGTATGCGCTTTTAGGGGCAAACGGAGCCGGCAAGACCACGTTTTTGCTTCATTTAAATGGGATTTTGCGGCCATTGAGCGGGAAGATTCTCTTGGACGGCGTGGAAATTATATACGAACGCAAGGCGCTGTCCAATCTAAGGAGGCGCGTCGGAGTTGTATTTCAGGACCCTGAGGTTCAACTATTTTCAGCCACAGTAGCGGAGGACGTGTCGTTTGGCCCGATGAATTTGGGCTTATCCCCTGAGGAAGTGAAAAAAAGGGTTGACGATTCACTGAATGCGTGCGGGATTTATGAACTAAAGGAGCGCCCCACGCACTTTCTAAGCCACGGGCAGAAAAAACTTGCCGCCATTGCCGGTGTCATAGCGATGGAGCCTCAGGTACTTGTGTTGGATGAGCCGATTGCCGGCCTTGACCATGTCCACAGGGAACAAGTCATTGATATATTTTCAAGACTTAACGGCAGCGGTGTAACCCTGATAATGTCAACCCACGACATAGATTTGGCCTACGAGTGGGCCGACCGCGTTATTGTTATGAAGGATGGTGCCGTGGCAGGAATTGGTACGCCGATAGAAATATTCTCAGACGAACAATTGCTCAAGTCGTCGTTTCTCTATAAGCCGATTGTCCTTGAGATATATGAACGGCTCATCAGGCGGGGCGTACTGAAAGAGGACGGAATTGTACCGCGTTTCAGGGATGAACTGCTTAGATGCCTTGAATAGTTTGTGGACTGAAGCCTGATCGCATAGGCAATTTCTGCTTTATTTTTCTAATGGGTTTGCCATGCCCTGTTGATTCCATTTACTAATAATTTTGGTTTATAATCATATGAATGATGAGACCGGGAGATATAGCAGCAGACACGATGGTGCGTCTTTCAGACGGAAATGAAGCCGCCCTTCACGGGCTGTTACGTCAACACAATACGTTGCTCGTATTTTTACGCCACTTCGGGTGACCGTTTTGTAAAGATTTGGCTGTGCAGTTGCATAGAGAAAAAGACCGGTTCGATAGCATAGGAGTAACGGTAATCCTGGTGGGTATGGGTACGCCCAGGCAGGCGGAGGCATTTCGTAAAAATCACGCGCCTTCTTTTACTATTATATGCGACCCCCGAAAAATCCTCTATAAGGCATATGGACTTTCTCAGGCAGGGATAACGGGGATAGTGTCGCCAAAGACTATTATTCGCGGCCTCGGCGCATTAAGGCGGGGACACCTGCCTGGCTTGCCATCGGGGGATATATTTCAATTATCAGGCATGTTTATAATCGACAAAAATATGGTTGTGCGATATGTCCGTTACGCTGTGAATATTTCTGATAACCCTTCCATTGATGAAATCATACGGGAGGCGTCAGCAATATGAAAAAGAAGATTGCAATAATAGGGGCAGGCCCTGGCGGGCTTGCGGCCGCGATGCTGTTGTTGAACAAGGGCTACGAAGTGGCCATATTTGAAAAGGAAACAGCTGTTGGCGGCAGGACGGGAAGATTTTTACTTGGCAATTATATATTTGACATAGGGCCGACTTTTTTGATGCTTCCACAGTATATGGAGGAGATATTCAGGCTCGCCGGCAGAAATATCCATGATTATGTTGAAATCACGCCGCTTGACCCGTTATACAGATTAAGATTCGCGGACGGGACGGAGTTCTATCCCTCAACGGACATACAAAAGACACTATCTGAAATACAACGGGTGTTTCCCGGCCAGGTCGAAAACTACATGCGATTCAGGCATGATGAGCACTACAGATTTAATCGAATAGAGCGATGCTTTAAAACCCCCTATGACAGTGTGTATGACTTTTTAAGGCCGGTGTTTATGGAGGCGCTGCCGCAGATGGACATCACTGGCAGTCTTAGAGACAGGCTGGAAAAATATTTTACGGACGAGAAAATGAGACTTGCAATGACATTCCAGACAAAATACATAGGTATGTCTCCGTGGAGGGCACCGTCTGCCTATTCGCTGATTTCTTTTATAGAGTATCAGTGGGGCATTCATCACATAACAGGCGGCCTTAATCAGCTCACTCTGGCAATGGCGAAGATTATTGAAGAGCAGGGCGGCAGGATTTACACATCAGCAGCAGTTAAGGGTATTCTGACAACGGGAAAAAAGGCAATAGGCGTTGTCCTTGAAAGCGGCAGGAAGATAGAGTCTGACTATGTAATTATAAACGCTGACTTTTCCTACGCCATGTCAAATTTCCTGAAAGACAGGAAAAAGTACACAGACACTGAGCTGAAAAAACGTGAATACTCCTGTTCAGCGTTTATGTTATACCTTGGCGTTATCGTATATGACCCTGTAGTAACTCCTGTAATACTATATGTGCCATCATTGCCGGTGGTCGCACTGTAGGTTGTTCCGGCAAGGGCAACCGTTACCCCGCTTAGCCCAGTGCCGCCGCTTGTAATTTTCCCGGACACGGCATAAGTGGCTTGTGTCCCTGTAAAGTTATTTCCCGCAGAGTCTGCAC
>JADFXO010000266.1 GCA_015233485.1 Nitrospirota bacterium | reverse complement strand
TGTTGGCATCATCAAATACAAGGGTGTCCGCAGTGTAGCACAGAAAATGCGGGAACTTACGCTCAATGTCCGATTGGTCTTCGACTACTTGCGGATGTCTATTAACTCAGCCTCTACCGTGTCTGTTCTACATCATAAGTAAGCGGTAGTTGCTTAGTTTGTTGTCATCATTGTCCCTTTCCGTCATTCCGGCTTGTCCGGAATCGTCCATTAAATGGCTGTTTCATGATGCTTTTGCCTACTCTGAGATATAAGGACAGATTCCGGACAAGTAAGCAGTTGATTTTGAAGGATATTAAATGTAGCCACTTGGCATTTTGAAAATACCCTTAATTATTAATATATCCAATAAATATCCTCATAGTCTTTACACATCCTCATAGCCGTTATCATAATATTATATTACGGCCGTCAATCTGCTAATATTGTCGGCGGCTTTATCCGGCGGCACTTTAACCGTCTCCTTCGTCCGCCTGTTTTTTATCTCGACGAGGCTGTCTTTGAGGTTTTTCGCCCCTATGATTATTTGATACGGGATACCTGTCAGGTCGGCGTCTTTAAATTTTACCCCCGGGCGGGTGTCCCTGTCGTCTATCAGAAAATCTATACCCTTTGACTGCAAGGCGGCACAAATCACATCAGCCGCCTTTAATGTCTCCCCATCGCTGATGTTTAACGGCAGTATCAGCACCGAAAACGGGGCTATGGATACCGGCCAGATGATGCCGTTTTCGTCGTTGTTCTGCTCAATGGCCGCCGCCGCCACCCTTGCCGGCCCTATGCCGTAGCTCCCCATTATAATAGGGACTTCGAGGCCTTCCTTGTTCAGATAGATGGCATTAAGCGGCACGGAGTACTTTGTACCAAGTTTAAAGATATTCCCTATCTCAATTACCTTCTGAATTTTTAACGGCGCGCCGCAAATTACGCACCTTTCGTTTTCTCTTATCACGCGGATGCCGTGCGACTCCGCCTGAAAATGAACTTCCGGGTTTATGCCTCTAATATGGTAGTCCTTTTTATTAGCGCCGCTTACGTAGAGGCCTTTTTTAAGGGATGTGGATGCGATGATTCGGATTTCTTTGTTTATCATATTTACGGGGCCTATAAACCCTGCCTCGACGCCGAGGATCTCAAAGATTTCCTCTTTGCGCGCCGGTCTGTATTGCTGACCTATTACGCGCTGAGTCTTCAGTTCGTGCAGCTCCTCGTCTCCGCGCAAAAGGGCAAGAACGGGGGCGCCGTCCCTTGCTATGAGAAGCAGGCTTTTAATAAAACTATGAGGCGGCAGTCCGAGAAATTCAGATACCTCGTTGACGGTCTTCTTGTCCGGCGTATATACCTCCTCAAAGGGCATATCAATAGTGGGATATTCCGGCGGCACGCTGACGGCAAGCTCCACGTTTGCCGCGTAACCACATCTGCCGCAGAGGGCAATTTCGTCCTCACCGGCGTCGCTTGGGGCCATGAACTCGTGCGCCGTGGTGCCGCCCATCATGCCGGGGTCAGACTCTACCTGATAAAACAGCAGGCCGCAGCGGGCAAATATCCTGTGGTAGGCCACCGCGTGCAGCTTATAGCTCTCATTCAGCCCCGCCTCATCGGCGTCGAAACTATAACTGTCTTTCATTATGAATTCCCGCGTGCGCAGTATGCCGCTTTTGGGGCGGGCCTCGTCTCGCAGCTTCGTCTGAATCTGATACCACATCTGGGGCAAATCCCGATATGAGCGAAGTTCCCTGGCGGCAAGCCATGTCATTATCTCTTCATGCGTCATGGCAAGGCACATATCGCGGCCGGTTCTGTCCTTAAGGCGAAACATCTCATCCCCGATAGCGTCCCATCTGCCGGTCTTCTGCCATACCTCGGCCGGGTGCAGCACGGGCATGGACAGCTCCTGCGCCCCGATTCTGTTCATTTCCTGCCGGATTATCGTGGTTATCTTTTCCATTACCCGCAGAAACAAGGGCAGCGATATATACAGCCCCGCGGCAAGCTGCCTGATGTACCCGCCGCGAATCATCAGTATATGGCTTATGGCCTCGGCCTCGGAGGGGGTCTCTTTGAGTGTTGGGATTAGTAACTTTGAATATCGCATTGCGCTCTCCTTACAATATTATTTACAGTATTTCTCTCTGAATGAATGAATCGGCATCTGCTCTTTTTTTTCTACGGCGTCAAGGCAGCCGTCCTCGCAAATATCGGCAACCGCGCCGGCTATTTGCTCTTCCCTGGGGGTTGCCGCCTTGTCAAGGAAATGCTGCCATAGTTCGTCGGCAAGGGCCTTGCACTTTATTTTGGCTATTGCCCTCCCTTGTCTGAAGCAGCCGCTGTAAATATCATAAAGGTCGTGGCAGCTGTCCGTCTCATAGGCGGCGAAACAATTCGCTGCAGTCAGAAGCGCTATTACGACCGTCAATAACAGTTTTCTATACATCGTTTCCTCCAGTGTATAATATGTTACCGGCAAAGTCTCTGGTCTGGCATTTAAGGACAGTTATATAATATAATATACGAAGTGGAAATTATTCAAATAAAATACAACAAGGAAAATTATGATTAAAATCGCTCCTGAAGGACGGCCGTTCATACTGGGAGCCGCCGCCGCTACCGTTGCCGTATTCGTTACCCTGAAGAACTGGATTACGGCTATACCGTTTGCTATAACCCTTTTTATGTTTTACTTTTTCCGGGACCCTGAGCGGGTAACACCCACCGACGACGGCGCCGTTATCTCACCGGCTGACGGGAAGATTCTCCTTGTCCTTGAGGTGAAAGAAGAGGAGTTTCTCAAAAAGGACGTCAGGAAAATAAGCATATTCATGTCGCCGTTAAACGTGCACGTCAACCGCGCCCCCTATGATGGCGAGGTTGTAAGCGTAAAACACACGCCGGGGAGCTTTAAGAAGGCCTTTCTGGATGAGGCCTCGCACAAAAACGACAACATAGCAATGGTAATGAAGACAAAAAAGGGAGACATCCTGCTTCGGCAGGTAGCAGGCTCAATAGCCAGACGCGCCGTGTGCAGGGTAAGGCCCGGCGATACTCTCAAACAAGGCCAGCGCTACGGCATCATAAAGTTCAGCTCAAGGATGGATATTTACCTGCCGCTGTCTGCAAAAGTGATTGTAAAGCAGGGGGACATGGTAATTTCCGGCGTGACCGTAATAGCCAGATGGGACTACAGTGATGCAGTGGAGGCGGCATTAACCGCGGCGGAGACTGCATGATATGAAGCGCGGGGTTTATATATTGCCCAATGCCCTCACCCTTTGCGGGATGTTTTTTGGGTTCTACTCTATAATCTCATCGCTGAAGGGGGAGTTTGTCTATGCCGGCTGGGCCATATTGATAGCGAATATCTTCGACGGCCTTGACGGCTGGACGGCAAGGATTACCAACAGCACATCAAGATTCGGCATAGAGCTGGATTCCCTCTCTGACCAGGTTGCCTTTGGAGTGGCCCCCGCGGTGATGGTCTTTAGCTGGGCGCTGGCGCCTTTTGGGCGTATCGGCTGGGCGGCGGCGTTTCTCTATGCGAGCTGCGGCGCTCTGCGTCTTGCAAGATATAACGTTCAGATGGTCTCCACAGAGAGTAAGCATTTCACCGGAATGCCTATACCCGCGGCTGCGACTATTTTAGCCACGTATGTGATTTTTTACCATACAATATGGGGTAGTTCACCCGGCAAGAGCGTCTTCGTATTGATTTTGACCGTGGTGCTTGCCGTGTTTATGATAAGCACGCTCAGGTTTCACGGCGCGAAGGAACTGAATCTAAAGACAAGGAAACCGTTTATTTTCCTTGTCCTTCTCATAATACTCCTTTCGGTTATCGTGATGCATCCGCCGATTGCGCTCTTTGCGCTTGCAATTTTGTATGTACTGGCGGGTATAGCGGAAAATTGTTATTTGCTGTACACAAGGAAGAGGAGGCCGGCAAAAGAGCCGAAACAGCAGGGGAGCGCGCAGTGAGGATAATTAAGATATTCGATACGACACTAAGAGACGGTGAGCAGTGCCCCGGGGCCACGATGAACGTGGATGAGAAACTTCAAATCGCGAGGCAGCTGGCAAGGCTAAATGTTGATATAATCGAGGCCGGTTTTCCCATAACGAGTCAGGGGGATTTCGAGGCAGTAAAACGAGTAGCCGACGAGGTAAGGGGCGTTACGGTATGTGGGCTTGCGAGGGCAGTGGATAAGGACATAGACCGTGTTGCCGAGGCGGTAAAAAATGCCGAAAGCGGCAGGATTCATATAGTCATAGCCACAAGCGACATCCATCTGAAGTATAAGCTGAAGATGGACAGAGCGGCGGTGCTTGCAATGTCCGTGAAGGCGGTAAGGCACGCGCGTAAATATACGGACGACATTGAGTTCTCCGCCGAGGACGCCACGCGCTCGGACTGGGACTATCTCTGCCGTGTTACAGAAGATGTAATAAAGGCGGGGGCCACGACGGTAAATATACCTGACACTGTGGGATACACGGTTCCACAGGAGTACAGCGAGTTAATAGAATATCTGATGAACAAGGTGCCCAATATTGACAAGGCGGTGATTTCGATACACTGCCACAACGACCTTGGCCAGGCCGTTGCAAACTCCACCGCAGCCATATTAAAAGGTGCGGGACAGGTAGAGTGTACGATAAACGGCATAGGAGAACGCGCAGGCAACACCGCTTTAGAGGAAGTAGTAATGACCTTAAAGACGAGGCCGAAGTATTTTGACGCCGACACGAGGATAAATACCCGTGAGATATATAAAACAAGCAAGATGGTGTCCAGAATAACGGGGATTGCCGTTCAGCCGAACAAGGCCATCATAGGGGATAATGCCTTCGCCCACGAATCCGGCATACATCAGGACGGTATTTTGAAGGAACGCTCCACATACGAGATTCTCAACCCTGAAGAGATAGGCATCTCAAAAAGCAAACTAATACTTGGCAAACACTCAGGGCGGCACGCGTTTAAAGACAGGCTAACCACGCTTGGCTACCAGTCTTTAACCGAGGAGGAAATTAATAAGGCGTTTGAGCGTTTTAAGGCCCTCTCCGACCAGAAAAAGCACATATTCGACGAGGACATAGAATTCATTGTAACGAATGAGATAATCACCCTAAAGGAAAGCGATGGTTTCTCTCTTTCGTCGTTGCATGTGGTAAGCGGTACTGAGCAAAGGCCGCTGGCAAAGATAAAACTCTCCATCAAGGGCGAGAGGAGGGAAATGGAAAGCACGGGAGACGGTCCGGTTGATGCCGTTTATAACGCCATAAAGGAACTAACGGGGACAAAGAGCGAGCTGAAAAAATATGAGATAAAAGGCATAACCGGCGGCACGGATGCCCTCGGCGACGTTGTAGTGATGCTCGAAGAAGACGGCCGCGTAGTGCGCGCAAGCGCCTCAGACCCGGACATTATCGTAGCCTCCGCCAAGGCATACATTAACGCCCTTAACAAACTCGCCGGAATATGCAGGACAGTGGAAAAAGGCGTTTAAGATTACCCCCGCCCCCCGCTGAAGCGTCTGCGAAAAAATATTTTGTTATCTAAAATAATTGCGTATTGCCTCATGTAAAAATCCATATGAAAGAGAGTCGTTGCCTCACGGCAAAATCTATACGAAAGCATTGGTAT
>JADFXO010000265.1 GCA_015233485.1 Nitrospirota bacterium | reverse complement strand
AAAAACAGACTAAGCATGTAGCGGCTTAAGAGTAGTACTTTCGGACGCGGGTTCGATTCCCGCCGCCTCCACCATTTAAGTCTTTGATTCTAAAGAATAAATTTTTTTAAAACCCCTAGAAAAACCGTCACCAGCTCTTTTTTCTGATTGCATAGGTTAAGCAAATTACTCTCTGTTTGATGTTTGCTTTCCGGTTTTGTATTCAGGTAAACCATTGAGGCGGATTGAATTAAAATAAACTGTGGTTTGTACCCATTTTAATGTCTTGAATGTCCGAAACCAAGGTAATGGAAAAAACAAGGGCTATGTATTTTGACCTTATGAATTTAATAATATAGGATAAACGACGACTATAGGCTGTTTACTATTCGTTTAGGTTGTACTTGTCTGTTTAATCTGTTTTACTTATTGGAATTCCTTAAAAAAGAGGTTTTATGAAAGAAGTAATGATGTTAGTTGATGATATTTCTCTTTTAGTTCAAATTTTTTATAGGGAAGTACAACAAGTAATTTGGTAAGGGATAAACGATGTAGCTATAAGGATTCTGATTGATTACATAAATTCCTCATCTCTGCTGTGGCATCAGTGAAAGCCGATTTTAACTCACTAATACCAGTCTCAATAACATCGGACTGCTGCCTGTTATACTTAAAGGCATGCTCACATGCAATCGGCAGCGTTGTATTACGTAGCAATTCTTTCTCAAAAATCCCTTCTGTTTGTGGTCTCAATCTTCTATGCCGGTTTTTAGGAGAGAGGAGGCTTTACATAATGACCTATGATGTGCTACATCCTTATATCTTTTAGTTATAAATACAACCACGATGGTTGTGTTGCTTTAAAGGGCATGTTGGCTAAGTCATGAGGGGATTAGCTATGAGGTGGGCGGTAATATGTCTGTTTAATCTGTTATAGTCTATCAATTCCACATTCTGTTAAAGTATTGGAGTCCAATGAAACAGAATAGAAGGAGAGCAGATTTGGATATTAATACCATAAAAATAGGACAACGAATCATAATTGTACCAGTCACACTCATAAGTAATAACATATGGCGTGCCATCTGCCCAGCATTACTTGAGGGGTGGTCTTGTCAATTGAAACATAGAAGTTCGGTAGATATAATACCGAACACTCCTTTGACGGTTTGGGTTCTCAATATTGAACAAAGCAATCGCTACGTCTTTGCGTCTGATTCCAACTTCGGTTTCTTACCAATTTCAGATAGAATGCGTCCTCGTTACGTTATTTCACTAAAACATGTCGCTAATGCAATTCAAAAAAATATTGTAAATACTGCTGACGCTGAACACTTTTCAGAAGTCAAAGGCATGTTCTCACGATGTTTCAAGTTAGATCAATGGGATTGGCGTGCTGTACAGCTAATATTTGGCGAACCATCGCACACCATCGCACAAAAATTTGCCACTACTCTTGGAGAGATAGCCACCGCCCTTCGTTTGGAAAACAGGGAAGGTGTCGTAACAGGACTCGAATTACTGAATTTTGAGAACCTTCCATTGACTCTAAACAGTGCAGTGCAGAAAATCCTGGATTCAGTACCGTCGATTTCAATTAATAGTACGAAGAATAGTCGGTCTCGGACTGGAAGTAATAAAACTATACGGTCAGTTCTTTCACAATATTCAAAGATGAAATTTGATGTCGCTAATGCTACACACGCTGAAATCCTCGATTTTCTAATTTCTTATCTCGAATTACACGGACATAGGATTGAAACAAATCAATTTATAGATGCTTTTACTAGGCTCAAGTCTGGTCCGGCAATCTTTGAAGCTAAGAGTGTGACTGAAGAGAATGAGTTATCACAAGTGCGTCATGGTTTAATTCAACTCTACGAATACCGCTTTCGACACAAATTGAAGGATGCTTCCCTATGGCTTTTATTATCACGAGAACCAAAAGAAAAGTGGTTGATAGAATATATAGAACATGATCGGGGAATTTGCCTTCTTTGGATTAAGGATGGACAGCTTTCAGGGCCTTCTCTTGAAAGACTGCTTGAAAGCGGATCGGATTTCCTACGCAGGAAATAGATTATGAACAATCCTTTATTTTAAACCTTCATGCTGAAGCAACTGCACAACAAATCATTGTAGAGTGTACTGATACCCTCTTAATTACCGCAACACCCAAAGCGCTGAAGTTACCCACCTTCGACAAAGGATAGTGAAATCTATATGAAAGTAGCGGTGCTAATAATAAGTCAATTTGATGTGGAGTGCACAAAAGTTTATGAAATAGATTAGGTTAACCAGATTAGTTCACCGGATGCGATGGCTTTTCTATTTGATTATATTTTGTTATAATAGAAGTGTATGTATATTTATGCATTTAAGTTTTTAGGGAGGTCTTTAGGTATCTCATGATAAAAACCAATCTGAGAGGTCGCATACGCAATACACATCTGCCCAAAACAAAACCTTTGCTTCCCTTATTTGAAGCTATTATCAATGCAATTCAATCTATCGAGGAGAAGAAAGGAAATAAAGACAGTTGTATAAATATTATCATTGAAAGAAATCCAGATTTATACAGTAAAGAAAGAACACCCTCTATTAAAAGTTTTACCATAGAAGATGATGGAGTAGGTTTCGATGAAAACAATTATAATTCTTTCTTAACTTCAGATACTTTACATAAGATAGATAAGGGAGGCAAAGGGGTTGGTAGGTTTCTATGGTTAAAAGCCTTTGAAAAGGTATCGATTGAGAGTGTTTACAGTGAAAAAGATGAGTTCAAAAAACGCAAGTTCGACTTTACCTTGTCAGATAAAGGAGTCGAAAATGATAAAAGTTTTTCTTTTTTTGCGGCTGACGCAAAACACACATATACAAAAATACAACTGATTGATTTCAAAGAAGAATATCAGATTGAGTGTCCAAAAAAACTGACATTATTGCAAGAAAGATAGTTGAGCATTGCTTTATATACTTCATGTCGAGTAATTGTCCTCAAATATTGCTTAGTGACGATAATGATAAAATAGTTTTAAACGATTTATATAGAGATATTCTTGAGAAGCACAAGGATATGGTAACATTTAACCTAAAGGAAAAAGAGTTTGGAATTACATTTTTAAAAATATACGCCAATGTTGAAGATAAAGAGCATACTATTCATTACTGTGCAAACAACAGAGAAGTATTAAATGGGAAAATAAGCAGATTAATACCAGAAATGCCTAATGAGAAAATAAAGGACGAAATGGATGGCGAGTTTCTCTTACGAGCATATATATCGGGAAACTATTTAGATGAAATTGTAAACACTGAAAGAACTGACTTTCACTTTATTAAGGAAGACGAAGAGACAACAATTTTTAAAAACACCTCTGATGAAATTTCAAGGAAAGAACTAGATAGCAAAATAGCAGAAAGCATGAAGGAATATTTAAACCATTACCTTGAACAAATGAGTCTGGATAAAATTGCTTATATAGAGGATTATATCAAAAGAGAAGCTCCTCAATATAGAGTATTATTATCAAAGAAGTATCTTTTTGCAGACATTCATTCAAAACTACCAAAAGATAAGCTTGACATTGCTCTTTATGAAATCATGCAAAAATTAGATATCGAAATAAAGAGAGGGGTAAACGAGATACTCGGACAAAAAATAAGTGATGTAAAAGATCTCGTCGAATATAAGGACAAATATAATAAATACATAGATGACGTAAATGATATTGGTAAAGCAAAGTTAGTTGAATACATAGTACATAGAAAATTGGTTTTAGATTTATTAGAAAGAGCTTTGGAATGGAATACAGAAGGTAAATATAGCCTTGAAGAGTATATCCATAAAATAGTGTTTCCATTAAAAAATAGTTCAGACACAGTTGATTATGAGAAGCATAATCTTTGGATAATAGATGAGAAATTATCATACCATTACTATTTAGCTTCGGATCTTCCTTTAAATAAAGTGCAACCTATAGACAGCGATAGTCTTTCAAGGCCTGATATATTGATATTCAATAATCCTATAGCTGTTGTAGATAGCGATTCTTCTTATTCATCAATTGTGCTGTTAGAATTTAAAAGACCACAAAGGGAGGAATTTACCAAAGATGATGATCCAATAAAGCAACTTTATACCTATATCATAAATATAAATGCAGGAAAAGCAAAAAATTCCAAGGGTAGAACTATTCCAAAGGATCAGATTTATTATTGTTATTTGATATGCGACATTACCGAACCTATAAAAAATAGTGCAGACCAAGCTAATTTAGCAGAAACTCCTGATGGATCCGGCTATTATGGTTTTAATCCAACCTATAAAGCATATGTAGAGGTAATATCATACGACAAATTATTGAAAGACGCTAAAAAGCGAAACAGAGTCCTCTTTAAAAAATTAAGCATCCTAACGTAATATTTATCGGATATACACCCATATGTTTAATGTCGACTACAAGCGGATTAACAACCAAAGCGCTAATGAGTGCGATATCCCCTTTTTTGTTTCTTTTCATATGCTTTTCCCAAAGCTGCAAAATTGCCGTGCCTTCCCCGTCGACTAATTGCAACACAACCGAAAGGTAAAAAATGTCACCTGAAAGGGCGAAAGGGGTCAACGACCCCAGGCGGTCCGCAGTTTTGTTCCGCAAAACTTGACATTTTTGTCAGACTGAAGGCTATTCTTTTTAAGGCGACAGCGGATTTGTTCTTTTTTGTTTTTTACGCAAACTAAATGGCAAAGAACCTAATATTTATTACTTTTCAGTTTATTACTTTTCAAATATTTTGAAGTTCATTATTTTTTTCTTTTGCAAAAAATACTGCAACGATGTTCCCATAACCCCGAGACCGTAAGTAACGCTTCGGGAGAAATTTATAGAGGATGCCTCTTCAAAATACTTGGTCGGACAGCTAATCTCTCCAATTTTAAATCCAAAGTGCAACGCCTGCACTATCATCTGATTATCAAAAATAAAATCGTCCGAGTTCTTTTCATACGGTATGGTTTCAAGCACAGATCTGCTGAAAGCCCTGAAGCCGGTGTGGTACTCTGAGAGCTTAATGCCAAGAAACAGGTTTTCAAAAAGTGTCAAAAACCTGTTGGAAACATACTTATACGAGGGCATTCCGCCCTTAAGTGCATCGCCGCCCAGAATTCTTGAGCCAAGTGCAACATCGTAATGGCCGGAGATAACCATTGCGGCAAGCGCTGTTACCAGTTTTGGGGAATACTGGTAGTCCGGGTGCAGCATTACAATAACATCTGCGCCGCCTTCAAGTGCATTTTTGTAGCACGTCTTTTGATTACCGCCATAACCACGGTTTTTTTCGTGAACAATTACTTTCAGGCCAAGACTCTTTGCCACCTCTGTAGTGCCGTCTTTTGAGGCATCATCCACTACGATTATTTCATCCACATAATCGTGGGGTATCTCGTCATAGGTCTGTTGCAGAGTCTTTTCGGCATTATAAGCCGGCATCACAACTGCTATTTTTTTCCCTAAAATCATAGATTCCCTCTTTTATAACATACGAAAGCATGCATTTACAAGACCTGACGCTCAGAGTAAAAAAATCAATTAAAACAGTTTAAGATAACACAACTGTTTTAACATCAAACTCAGGAGGTGACATAATGGTCTTTTTCACGGCACACT
>JADFXO010000264.1 GCA_015233485.1 Nitrospirota bacterium | reverse complement strand
AAATACGAACAACATAATCAAAGCGCAATTTGCAAATGCCTTTCGTCCGCCCACCTTTCTGGAGCTATACAGCAGAAACAACCTGGTATCGGACGGAAACCGCAATATAGTTTCTGAAACTGTGAACACACGGGAAATAGGCTATATTTATCAATTATCGAATTTCAAGTATAAAGTCAATGTGTTTTATTCCGATCTCAGCCATATAATCAACGTCGATGAAAATAGTAAATATGGTAATATTGCCAGCGCCTATTCCCGTGGTGCGGAAATGGAAACGGAAGTACCAATATTGCCATTGCTTACCGTCAACGGAAATGTATCCTACTCATATGCTACAGATAAGACAACGTCAAAAGAACTGGCAGGTTCTGCAAAGTGGTTAGGTAACATGGCTGTATTGTATCAACCATTAAATAATATCACACTTGCACTCCAAAATCGTTACGTAGGTAAGATAGCCAGAGAACCATATGACAGTCGCTTGCCTTTAACCGGATATTATGAAATGGACTTTACACTCAGTTACGACCACATGCCAATCAAAGGCCTGACTTTCCGTAGTGGAATTAAGAACGTATTCAATGCGAACATTCTCGAACCCAATTACCAGGGCTTTTATTACGACAACAGGAGATATCCAAGACAGTGGTGGGTTCAGCTTTCATACCGGTTTTAATGTACATGCAAGCAAAAGAGGCTCAGCGACCGTTAATGATCTTTTGTAAAAGGTAAGTTTTTAGCGGTTAAGCAAGTCTGCGGGTCATATGGAACATAGGAGTGCAAATCTTTAATTTGGTGCTTAAGCGCTGAAGTTCATTGTAAGGACTCCTTAGACGACCCCTCTGTGATTCTCGACTCTCAGGGTCAGAAGAGGTACCTTTTGTCTCAGGATACACGAAAGACACCAGAGGAAGTCGCCGGTTGAGAATGTATTGTCCGAGTAGCACATATACCGGCAAACTACATGAAGCCCAAGACAGTTTACGACTTAGCCCATTTTGATAAGGCTTGGGTTTGCGCAAGAACTCCCTTATTCCTTAGTTAGGTATAGTTTATACCGCTCTAAGCGAAGAGGCTCGTCGGACTGTGTTGGTGGAGACCTCTATTGATAAAGGGGTGTTTTAGGGTTGTCGGTTTGCTTAGAAATGAATGGCCGTTATCATCAGAATAGCCACACATACTTGCCATAAAGATAAAAACTCTCAGATTCGACGTAGAAATTTTAGCCAAATCTCTTGGTTTCCAAAGGGATGTCAGCTATTGTCAATGGTCGAGAAAAAACGCAGAAAATTTTCTAAAAATTTAAGATTTTGAAAACAGAAGGCTCGAAAAAAAATTACAAAAAAATTTTTCACGTAAACTTTTTGGCTAAATACTATACTACTGTAGAATCTGGCCGCCATACTGGAGTTTGAAGCTGATATTTCCGAGGCTGACGAGTTTAAGGCATTAATATCGGAAGGGAATGCCTGCTAAACTTGTAATCCCTTAAACTTTTTCTTAAAATAGTACTGGACAGGTGATGGTACTTGAGAGTACCCAATTTCTATCATAAGACGAAGCATTGATAAATGGAGGTGTCACTTGCAAAAATATTTGTTGAGGGCTTATTTAAAATAGTCCCCTTGGTTGAGTTTAGAAATACACTGAGCGTAAAATTCCATATGCTTCCAAGAAATAAAATACCTTGCATAGACTCCATAGATAGGGTTGAACACGGCCCAAACTCCATTTCACCAACCATAAAATGGGATGCAAGACGATTTATCACCGCTCTGCTGGCGGATTCGGTGAAATCAAACTAATATCTTCTGAACGCCCAGACCCAACGCAACAAATTACTCCCACCCTGGCGGACTCACTCACAAATATAAAACTGTACATATACACACGTATAGAGAAGTATTGAGTTCACCCTTACTCCTCTCACATGCCCGTAAACTGACCGTCATAAGCCCCCTTAATCGAAAAAACCATAACGCTCAAGTATTCTGCATTTTGGTTGAGTTCTGTTTGGCTCTCCCCAATACCTGATACTCCCTCTCTGTACCGTTAGCTTGGAGATTATCAATAAACTTGACAAATTAATAAGAAATACTATATATTAATGCATGTTACGGGCGAATGGGTGCTTAAAATATTTGGTGTTACTGTTTGTATTGCTTTCAGCATCGCATGTAAACGCTGCTCCGCAAGTAGTAATATTACAGGAACCTTATGTTGGGCGGTATTTAATTCCACCTGGACAAAAAGTGGATGGGATTCAAGGGTGGCCTGATAAATATTATATTAGGTTTGATACTGTCTGGAGTGATTTTCATAAGCAGTATTCAAATAACAATATTACATTTGAAGTTGTAATTCCACAAGTTCCAATAAGTATGGGAATTACTGAGGGTTGGTATTCAGGTAATAGTACAAGTACAGTATCAGGAATAGGATTAACAACTAATAATCTTAGCCTGATTCCTGGTGTTGATCGTTTTATTGGTCTTGGTGATTATTGGTCTTGGTCTTTAGGTGATACAACTGCTGTAAATGATACCAATAATAATAGTGGTAATATGAGAGGTATGGCAATTGAAATGACTCACCAATGGTGTTGCTATGCTCCACCAATTATAGAAGCTATTACTGCATATTGGAAAAATAATGTAAATTTGTTTTATGGAGATACAACAAAGGGTGAAGTTATGGATAGTCAGACCTGGGTGAACAATAATGGAACTTGGTCATGTCATACTGCTAATGATCAAGGTATCACACCAGCATTCTCTAATATCACTTTGTATATGATGGGATTGTTGGACAGGACTGAATTAGCACCATTAACAATATATAACTATAGTCCCATTAATGATGGTCAACATATGGGATATAATGGTGATGGGCCTAGTTGTTCTGAACCACAGATTGACCCGGGTTGGAATCCTGCAACTGCGTTTACTGGTACACAAACACTCTCAATAACTGATATTGAAGCTGCTTTGGGTAAAAGGAATCCAAGTTATGCCAACTCACCAAAGAATTTCACAGCTATTATTTTTATTGTGGTACCTTATGGTTTGGCTGTAGATACTAATTGGATAAATACACATGTTAATGGATACTTTACATACTTTCCTGCTTTTTGGCATAGTCTTACAAAGAACAGGTCTACTATGACGTTCCCTGATTTAAATAAAACCACGGCGATACCGGTACTCGATAAGCTTGGAACCATTCTGTTTCTACTTTGTAATGGAATGGCGCTCGTCTATTACTTTGGAAGAAGGGCGATTACAAAAAAGAACAGTTCATAAGCAAGATTTATGAATTTACTTGTAAGAGGGTTACTGGTTCTTGGTACCTTACATGGTGCTGTATACGCTATCGGGCACGGTGTAAATCAAACGTTTATACTCATGACGGCGATAGTAATCGTATATCTCCTTCTTCACTATGAATGGAGGTGACTTGTGAAAACGGTGGCTCAAGGAACAGGGCATACACCAACCACCCCGGTACCGGCACTCTCTCATACAGTTCCAGTTTAAGGCGCATCTTTACAGAGCATCTGAGGCCATCCAGGATAATCTTATTGTACTATACTGGGTAAATCTACATATTATTTAGGGTAAAACCGTCACTTGAGTTGGGGTACTGATGATAGAGAGTGAGATAAACTTTTCAAATCTCAGTCATCTACCCGTAAGTGAGCAGTTCGTCCACGGTGATAAGCACGGATGTGGAAAGAGCATCCACGTTAAATCCTCCTTCGAGTGTAAATACGACTGGAATTCCGTATTTTGAGCTTAATATCCCCCTGACGATGTCCCTTACACCATCGTCGGTTACGTTCAGTCCGGCCAGGGGGTCGTTGTGGAGTATATCATAACCGGCGGATACCAGGATTATGTCTGGTGAAAATTGCTCTACCAATGTATGAAGTTTGTTATGGTAGGCGTCATGCATCTTCTGGTCGCCGCTGCCTCGTGAAAGGGGTATATTGCAGGTATAGCCGATTCCTTTACCAATGCCTCGCTCCTCAGCGTTACCTGTGCCCGGATAATGGGGGTATTGATGTGTACTGAAGTAAAACACCGTATCGTCGCAATAAAAAGAGTGTTGAGTGCCATTACCGTGATGCACATCGAAATCGATGATAAAAACATTTTCATATCCGAGCGATTGAGCAAACCTGGCACCTACTGCAATGTTATTGTATATGCAAAAGCCCATGGCACGGTCTGCCTCGGCATGGTGTCCTGGCGGCCTTACTGCACAGAAAGCTCTTTCTATTTCACCCGACTTGCACATTCTTATCGCCGTGATTATGGCTCCGGCGGCATACAGAGCGGCCTTGACACTGTTTTCCGACAAATATGTATCGGGGTCGAGGTAACCGTGGCCGAATGTATTTACTTTTTCTATGTAACTGAACTGGTGAATCCTCAGTATATCCGCTAAGGAAGCCTTATCGGGCTTTAAGTGTATAAGTTTCTCCCATACTGGAGACTTCTTTAATACATTTATTATCTCAATCAACCGATATCGGGATTCGTGATGAGACTTCGGCATTTCGTGAGTTAAAAAAACGTCGTCGTAAACTAAAGCAGTTTTTTTCATTACAAATAACCTCCCGTTAGAAAATAAACAATCTTATATCAGGCAAGTTGCATTGTTGAAAAGAAGTAAGCATCTCAAAAACCGCCGATTGAGCTGTATGGTGGACCTATGTCAAGACCACTTATTATTACTTGGGTTTTGGGTGGGTAGATACGCGAGTAGGCGCAAAGCCGCTATTCATGCTGGTTTACAGAGATGTCAAAAAAACGGCGTGTATCTACGCTTAGATGGCCATTAAGCCTTGTCGGATACTTCCAGGACAGCTTTAGGCGGTGCAATCTCAAGTGATTTGAGCGCGTATAATGATTTTGGGGTCAGCTCATTGCGTTGGAAAAACTTAAAATTACCCGTATGGAATTCCGCAACTTGCAGAGTGCTCAAGGTATCTTTAATCTTTGACCATGGGTGTTCACAATTCAGTTCTATCATCCTTTCTATAAGCAGGGCGAGGACACATATTTTAACGTGTGCTACTATGCGATTGTTCAGCCAGTGATACATCGGTTCTAACTTAATTTGAGTACGCTTCAATGTCCTGAAACATCGTTCGATCACCATTAAACTTTTATATCCACAAGCAGCATCTTCAATGCTGATGGTGTCGTCATTTGTTATAAGCACCCATTTACCGTCATATTTAGCGGCATTTTTTATAGCTTCTTTATCCATTGTTATGCAATCGTCGCCATCCACAGCAAGATATTGTTTGTATCTGCCCGAAGCCATCAACTCTATAGCCCATTGTTGTGTTGCCTTATGGCATGGATGCTTCTTCAGTATCTCTCTCAGTTCACCGATGACCACAGACCTGTGTTTACACTGCTTTTGTGCTTCATAAGGATTATAGCACAGGATATACCGTCGTCTACGCTCTCCATCACCGACGGTTACTTCCTTAGCGTGCAGATTGTCCGATATAATTTTATATCTGCCGCTATCGGAAAGAACCGTTTCCTTTATCTCTTTAACCCTGCCCATACGCGTCGCAAGCAGGTACTTGCCACATGCACTTGCCAGCTCTTGCCGGTTATCCTCCGA
>JADFXO010000263.1 GCA_015233485.1 Nitrospirota bacterium | reverse complement strand
CCACAAAGATTAGGCAAAATGCGCCATTTTGTCCAGTGTTTCTGTTCTGATAGCCCGCAAACCCGCGTTTTTGCCAAGGGCAGGCAAGGCTAACTTTAGACAAAACGATGACATTTACATCGCCTTTTAGTATAAGTCCTACGGCTGGCGTATGTATTACCTCTTACCGGCGAGCCTCAATAGCTCCTTCCGAATGAACTTTGAGTCGGCCTTGCCGTAGCCGGCACACCCCCGCATATATATGAGTTTTTCTAAATCGCCTTCTGGCCAATCTGTCGTGGAGCCGCGTCTGGTGAGCGTACCCTGCACGTATGGGGTATGGGCTACTATGAACTTCTCAAGTATTGCTGTGGCGTCTTCGTCCCACTGCTGTTCGTTTCTGACGATGAGGTCCCAGTCCAGCACCCAGACCTTGATGGTGCTGTCGTCGTAGGCAGAGATTGCATAGCGCCCGTCCATGCTTATTGAGACTGCGGTTACGCCTACTACGTGTCCTTTAAATATCCTCAGGCACTGCCCTGTTTCGGTGGTCCAAATCCTGAATGTACTGTCGAAACTTCCCGAAATAACATGCTGGGCGTCCGCGGTGAACGCCACTGAGGTTACCCGCGCTGTATGCCCTTCGAGGGTCATAATGCTGCGTCCAGAGGCAATGTCCCATATTTTTGCGGTCTTATCGTCGCTTCCCGATACGGCATAGCGGCCGTTTAAACTTATCGCTATGGAATTAACGGCGTCGCTATGTCCGCTGAAAGTACCTAAAAGGCCAAGGAAATCCACCGTAGTCATCTCACAGTGTTTTATTAAACGGTCCTCGCCGCCCGACAGCAGCATCCTGTTATCCAGGCTCAGCGCTACGGCAAGTACAGGGGCCGAGTGTTCTTTAAATGTTTTTAAACAGCTGCCTGAGAACAAATCCCACACCTTGACAGTCTTGTCGTCGCTTCCCGATACGGCAAGGTTGCCGTCTGGCGTGATGCAAACCGCATTGACCCTTGCATCGTGTCCTTTGAGGGTCTTAAGCAGGCGTCCCTTTGAGGTCTCCCACAACCGGACGGTCTTGTCTGCCCCTCCTGACAGGGCATAACTGCCGTCAGCGCTCAGGCTGACAGATTTTACCCCTTCAAAGTGCCCCTTGAAGGCCAACGCAGGGCTCTTCTGTTGTACTTCCCGTAGCCGAAGGGTCTTATCCATGCTGCCGGACAGGATAAAGCGGTTGGCATCGTCGATACAGACGGAGGTTACAGCGCCATCGTGCCCCTTAAACGTAAAGGCCTCCCATCCACCGGCGAGGTTCTTGTGCGGAAACACACTGTAGAGCTGCGTCCACATATCGACTGCCTCAACTGTCCTGCTATAGCCCTTCTGAGAGCGTGCCTTTCTGACATGTCCGGCTGCCTTGACGTAATCCAGCGAACTCAGCGATTGCCTTGCAAGGGAGAGTTCACTGCTGTATGCCGCCATCGCCGAAAATGCCGTTTCACTCCTTAACACCAGAGACAGCATCATCGGGGCACGGTAGCTCTCTTTTTCACTCTGAAGTTCCCAGAACAGGCAATCGTTGCCCATGCCGTTTGAGGCAAAGTATTTGCCGTTTACTGACATATGGACGGAACTTGCCGGCGTCTGATGCCCCTCAAAGGTGCGCAGACAGCGCTTAGAGGATAAATCCCACAATCGGACTGTCTTGTCCTGCCCCCCGGAGAGGGCATATCGTGAATTCCAGCTCAAAACCACGGACAACACCGGCTCGGCGTGCCCGTATAAGGCCTTTTGATACTGCCGGTTGCGAAAATCCCATAGCCTTAACGTATTGTCCGCACAGGCGGCAATAAAATAATTCCCGTCTTTGCTTAGGCAGCTGGAATTGATTGGACTGTTCTGTTCCTTAAACACATGCAAACATTTCAGCGACGAGACATTCCAGAGCCTCGCTGTGCCGTCAAGGCTGCCTGAAACCACCTGCAGCCCATCGTTGGTAACGGCCACGGATGTAACGGCGCCCCTGTGCCCGGCAAATGAACGCAGGTAGTTGCCGGAGTTTATATCCCATAGTTTTATCGTTTCGTCGGCGCTTCCCGATATGGGATATTTGCCGTCAGGGCTGAGGTATACAGAGGTTACATCGCCCGCGTGCCCCCTGAAATTATAGAGCGTACTGCCGGTGGATATATTCCACACGCGTACGGTTTTGTCGGCACTGCCGGATATGGCATATCTGGCGTCGCTGGTGATGCTGACCGATAATACGCCCCCGGTGTGTCCGGACAATGTCTTCACGCACTGGCCGGTTGACGTATCCCATAACCTGAGCTTTTTGTCCATACTGCCTGTGAGGGCAATGCGTCCGTCGTGGCTTAGACTCACCGACGTGACAGGAGCCATGTGTCCGGTGAAAGTCCTCAACAGCCTTCTTGAGGCGGGGAGCTCTTCCCGTACCGCCGCCAGCGCCGCCGCCGCCTCTTCTATATTGCCGTATGTAGCGATAATGTTCTCAAGGTAGTTTATGGCTGAGATACAGTCGTTCCTTTCTATGTGTACGAGGGCAAGCAGATACTCCGGCGTCCAGTCGTCTCTGTGTGAACGTTGTACCTCCTCAAGTTCTCTGATGAGTATATCATCGGTTATTTTAGCGTTTCTCCAGTTTATGAGGCCAAGGTTGTACGAGGATTGTGGGTGGTGAGGCTGGATTCTTATAGCCTCTTGCCAGAGCTTCTCTGCCTCTTCGTCTCTGCCTAAGTCAAGGAGTGAGACCGCCCTGTTGTTTAAGCTGTCGGCGGTTGCGCTGTTTGCCTGCGGCATCTGCCTCGGATATGGAGTTGAGGTTATTGCCTCGTATATCCCGATTAGAGTATGCGCGATTATCTGCATACTATCAGGGCGTTGTGATGGGTTAAGATTAAGGCAGTCCTGTAAGAGCCGCGAAATCTGTGGCGGCATAGAGGGAAGGAAGGCGTGGGGGTTTTCGGCCTGGCTTTCGACATGGTACGCCAGCGCCTCGGCAGCGACCGTGCCGGATGGCCAGGTCACCTCACCCGTAAACATTACCAGTATTGTTACAGCCCACGACCATATGTCTGTTTTCAACGACATAGAGCCCCTGTTGGCCTGTTCCGGGGAACAAAAGGCTGGAGTCATCCCGGACTGGACGGGGTTGCTCTTATCGCCGTCCTCTTCCACCATCCTGCCATTGTAGTCTGAGACGGCCTTGGCGAGGCCAAAGTCCGTCACCTTTGCGGTTCCCTCTGAGGTAATCATTATGTTTGCCGGTTTGATGTCTCTGTGGATAAGCCCTTTTTCGTGTGCATACTGAAGGCCCCATGCAATTTGAATGGAAACGTCTATTATTTTTTCAAGCTCAGTTAATTTCCCATCGTGTATCCAGTCGTTTAGATTTCCTCCGTTGACGTACTCGGCAAAGACGCGTGGAATGCCGTCAAGCTCCCTGACGTAGTAGCAGCTTACAATGTGCGGGTGCAGGCCGAGGTTGACCCATGTCTCAGCCTCAGCCTGAAAGCCCTTTGAGCCGCCGGAACGCGCAAGCTCTGAGGGCTTTGGGCTTTTCACCGCAAGGTCAACATTCCAGCCCCTGTGGCGTACCTTGTACACCTTGCCCATGCCGCCTTCACCCAAAAATCCCGTAATCTCATAGAGATTAAGGATTACGTCCCCTATGCTCCAATCGTGGGAATTGCGCTTGTCAATTGATGTGCCTGAGGTGGCGGAGGAGGCACCGGATGAGTAGTCGGTGCGCGGCTCGTTGAACTTTTCGATGTGAAACGTCGTGCCGCACTTCCTGCACTTTGCCGGTTTCCCGACAAACGAGGCTGATACGTTATATTTAGCTCCGCAATTAGAACACGCCGTAAGTATCATCATCTCAAACCTTTGCCTATGATATTAATCAAATGACTCAATAACTTACAATGACTCAATAAATTACATTGTTTTATCATTTACAGGGGCATACCAATAATATATGGCCTCCGTCTCGTCCAATCCCTTCAGGTGGTACGAACCTATGGGCATGGCCTTTATTTTCAGGTCAGGACTTAACGTATTCCAAAAACTCTCTGTCATAAGAATAAGTTCGCGGCGGTTTGTGTTTATGAGGAATGAGTTTACTTTCTCCTCTTTGTGGCGCAGGTCTTCGACAGAGAACACGGCGTGGGCGTTTCTGCCGGTTCGCTCTCCTTCCTGAGTAAGGCGCACCGGACCCCAGTGAAGGGCGACGCTTATCTGAACGGGGATTCTTATGTAGCGCTGTATGCCGGGCGAGAGTTTTAAGGCTGCGGATATGGCGCTGTCCGCTGTCCCGAATGTGGCGAAGAAACCGTCTCCCGTACATTTCAGAAATGGATGTTTCTCGGTCTGAAGCACCTTGTCGAGCATTTGTCCGAGGGCGGAGATGACCTTGACGAGGTGTGTGTCGCCCTGTTTGACAATTTTCGTTGAGCCTACGATGTCCACTACGAGCAGGGCCTCCGTGCGTTCTTCGAAAAACTCACTCGGCGGGATTAATATACTCCCCTCTGAGGCATATGCCTCATCAAACAGGCCCTCGGCCTGAGTCCCCGAGTCCGACGGGATTACACCCAGGCGCGTCCTCCCTATGGCAATCCATGACGGCACCGGCAGAGGTTGCGTGCCTTTGAAACGGTGTCCGTTGAGATATGTCCCGTTTCTGCTGTCTGTGTCCTCTAAGACCAACGAATTTTCAACAACCTTAATTATGCAGTGTTTACGAGAGACAGTCTTATCCCACTTTAAGGCAAGGTCATTATCGGAGCTTCTTCCAATGGAAAAAGACGGGTGCTTGACGGGCATACAAAAATTTGACGGCTGCTTGTCCAAATCGACGACAAACGCGTAGGGTTGCCGGTCTACGGTGTGGGCGGCGAGTGTGCCGCCGCTGTATTGTGCCGCGCCGTTGCCGCTAAACTCTACGGTCTCCATGGAGCTGAAATCGTCTTCGTTGACGTTGTCTTTAGAATGCGGGGTGGCGCACTCAATTAACACTACGGTTATGTTATCTATACCGCCCGCGCCGTTGGCGGCAGCCACCAGCTCATTGCAGGCCGTTTGAAGATTGCTGTGTTTGTTCAGAATTGCCACGATGGAACTGTCGTCAACCATGCCGGTAAGGCCGTCGCTGCACAAAAGGAATTTATCGCCCGGAAGGGTTTTTGTAACCTTGATGTCCGGCATTACGTCTCCGGACATGCCGATACAGCGGGTGATTTTCCCTCTGGCGGGGTGTTTCGCCGCCTGTGCGGAGGTAATCTCCCCTGAGTCTATGAGCACCTGCACTACGGAGTGGTCTACGGTCAACTGGGCGAAGCTGCCGCTTCTGAGCAGGTACGCGCGGCTGTCGCCCATGTGGGCGAAAAGCGCCAAATCATCTTTGAACATGGCCAGCACTACGGTTGCCCCCATGCCCGACAGTCCGGCTTTCGACTTGCTAAGCGAACGAACCTGTTCGTTTAACTCCGTAAAGGCAAGCGTAAGCCCCTCCCCGGCCTGAGGCGATTGCAGGCTGCCGATGTTTTTGAGATTCCTGTGAACAAGGGCGGGAAGCATATCCACTACCATCTTTGATGCCATATCCCCTGCAGCGTGTCCTCCCATGCCGTCGGACACGATATACAGCCCGTATTCAATGTCAACTGTCCAGCTGTCTTCA
>JADFXO010000262.1 GCA_015233485.1 Nitrospirota bacterium | reverse complement strand
ATTGGCAGATAATAGGCAACTCAGCCCACATAGATAACATTCGCACATACATGGAACTCATAAGGCTCAACCCCATGTGGTCAAAAAAACTCATCTCATCTCTTATCATAAACCTTTCCCTCTGCGGCGTTATAATCAAGGACACGGATTTATTCCCACGCGATATAACGAATTTCTTAAATTCTGATATACGGCTGGTTTATAACCTGGTGAAGCAGCTTATGAGGCTCTTCCCCGCATATTTTAACGAATTGGGCGCCGAGGGGCAGTTGCGGGATATTTCCACCAGAATGGACGAGGCCTGTAACCGCCATGACACCCTTGTCCATTTTCTCAGAAAACAGAGCCACGTGGAAAGCTCCAACAAGATATTATCTGTCGTGGAGGCCGCCCTTGAGTTCTGGATGACCCGTAACAGGGAGGTACTCAAACAATATCTCCCGCCGGATATCTATGCGGAGCAGGAAAACTCAGGCCAATATGTCGACGGCGTTCATAAGGTTATTAATCAAATTGTTCAACTCAACGGGCTGCATAGCATCAGCGATTTGTTAACCCTTGGGGATGATTATTTTAGTGGCGTTGTCAATGCTATAGGGCAGGACTACGCCGCTGACCTTGAGAAGGTCGCCCTTACTATCTCCTTTTATAAACTCCTTCACCAGAAATACAGCTCCGGCTTCAGTGAAATAGACAGCGTAATCGCGCAGGTTCACACAAGCGCCTTTCCAGAGCTTGGCAACCTCGTTAAGGCCGTCTCAGAGCCAAACACGTACGACAAACTTGCAGGAGTACTTGAGCATCTGGTAAAACTTAAAGAGCTGATTCAATCGCCGCAGCAATTCGAGATTCGTGAGGACATTTATAGGAAGCGCCATATCTCTACCGAAATACCTTCCATGTATGGCAGCTACCATGAGGTGAAATTCGACGCCCTCGGGCTTACTTTCAGGCTTGAAACCCTTGTTAATACACTCTTTGAGGAGTTGATAGAGGGGTTTGACCTGAATTTTATCACGCGAGCCACACTCTGCAGGATTTACGATTACCTGAAACTCTACAAACAGGCCCTGATAATTGACGGCATTGCCGTCAGGGAGTTCGACAGGCAGCTCTATCTGCTTGGGACAGCTTTATCGGTAAGGGGATTTACGTTTTCTCAGTTTGTCGATATATTTAAGGAATTATCGCGTGTTATGAGAAATATTGTAAATGATTACTTTAATAATATGCACATGGAAACGCTTAAAACCATACTTGATATATTGCCAAAGGAAAAGCTGCTTCCTAAGTATCACGCCGGGGGCGATGCCGGATTATTCAATAGGGTATCGGAAATTTTTCTGAGGGACACTATTGCATCGTCTTTAGGGCTTCAGAGCCTTGATTTGTTCATAACCCGAATCCTGAGCACACTTAGGCGTGAGGCACAGAGGATTCCCTCCGATAAGCACCACCTGCTCGTAACGTATAATCCGGACGAGGCGGTCACCTCAATAGTTGAACCTGTTGCCGGTGTGTCCACTGTTATTCACATGGGCGGCAAGGGGTTTAATCTTATGAGGATGAGGTCGCTTGGGCTGCGAATTCCCCCCGGGTTTTTGATAACCACCGATGCCTTTAAGTGCAGGGAACTGTTCGATATATATGAATCTGCCGGCAAAAATTTCAAAGAACGGGTAGATGTCGAGATTGCCAGGCTTGAAAGACTTACAGGCAGGGAATTCGGCAATCCCCAAAACCCGCTTCTCGTCTCCGTAAGGAGTGGTTCTGCCATATCACAGCCCGGTATGCTCGATTCCTATTTAAACGTGGGTATGAACGAGGACGTAGTCAGGGGTATGATAGAGGCCACAGGCAAGGAGTGGTTTGTGTGGGACTGCTACCGGCGGTTTATTCAACACTACGGCATGTCCTTCGGCTTAGACCGCGACAGCTTCGACGCCATAATGAACCTTTATAAGGACAAATACCATGTGTCTTTTAAAAAGGTCTTTACGGCGGCGCAGATGAAAGAGATAACCATGTCCTATAAAGATTTCGTAATTGGAAAGGAAATTAACATAGAGGAAAGACCTAAAGAGCAGCTTTACATTGCTATTAGAAAGGTATTGGATTCATGGGATACAGATAAGGCCAAAAGTTATAGAAGAATAATAGGAATCTCTGACGATTGGGGTACAAGCGTGACGGTTCAACGTATGGTGTACGGCAATATTGATGATAAATCAGGCTCTGGCGTATTGTTTACGCACAATCCTAAGCTCTCTGAGTATGAGCTTAAGCCGTGGGGTGATTATGGCATATGCGTCCAGGGAGACGACATCGTCTCCGGACTAGTGCAGACACATGCCATATCGCTGAATCAGGCAAGGCGGGAAAACAGGCATGTTGAGGATTCTCTTGAAAAACGCTTCCCTGACGTCTATAAAGAGCTTGTCAAAACTGCCCGTTTCCTGATAGAAGAGAGGCAGTGGAATCCCCAGGACATAGAGTTCACGTTTGAGGGTGAACATAAAGAAGATGTTTATATATTGCAGTCCAGAGATATGGAAATAAGGGAAAAACAACATGAACATCAATTTGAGATAACCGCGGAGTCATCACAGCGTCTGCTTGGGCATGGCATAGGGGTAAGTGGCGGTGCGATGGCGGGGCGCGCGGTGTTTACAATGGAAGACATAAGATATTACAGAGAGGCGCAACCACAGACGCGGCTGATTCTGATAAGAAGGGACACCGTCCCGGACGACATCAACGAGGTCTCTGCCTCAGACGGCCTTTTGACCGCGCGCGGCGGGGCAACAAGCCACGCGGCAATTGTTGCGTACCGTCTGGGCAAAACGTGCGTGGTTGGTTGTGTAGAGATGCTCTTCTATGAAAAAGAAAAGAGGTTTGTCCTGAATCAGAAGACATTTGCCTCAGGGGATTTTATAAGTATAGACGCCGCCGATGGGGCTGTCTACGTGGGCGAAATGAAAATAAGCATAATGGAGACAAGATAAAATGGGTGGAAAATTAGGAATAAACGGGCTTGGAAGGATTGGGAAACTCGTCTTATGGCGGCATGTTGCAGCTCGGGATTTTGATGAGATAGTGGTGAACGCCGGCCGTGCGGTTGGGACATCTCTTAACGACATCGCCTATTATATCGGCAGGGACTCTACGTATGGTTCGCTAAGGAAATACCTGTACGGTTTCAAAGACCAGCCGGCAATCGCCAATGTCGATGACGGTTCGGGGACAATGATAATAAACGGTGTTAAAATTACCGTACTGAGGAAGTCGAGAAACCCTAAAGACATAGGCTGGAGAGATTATGGCGTGGAAATCGTTGTTGACTCATCGGGCGCGTTTGTTGATCCCACCACACCCCCCGACGACCCGAAAGGCGCCCTTGCCGGGCATTTTGAGGCGGGTGCGAAAAAGGTCATTCTGAGCGCCCCATTTAAAATAAAGGACAAGTCCAAGCCCATGCCGGATGACGCCGTAACGGTCGTCATGGGAATAAATGAGCATGACTATAACCCGGCCAGGCATAAATTTATCTCGGCCGCCTCGTGTACTACAACTTGCCTTGCCCACATGTTTAAACCCTTAATAAATACAATAGGGCCAAAGAAGATACTGACCGCCTCCATGGCCACCGTCCACGCCGCCACAGGTACGCAGGAGGTTCTTGACAGGCTTGCCAAGGCCAAAGACAAGGATTTGAGGAAAAACCGCAGCATATTTAACAACATTATCCTTACTACGACCGGCGCCGCCGACACTCTTGCGCTTGTTATCCCGGAGATGTCACAAATTGGGTTTATTGCCGAATCTGTCAGAATCCCGACGACAACCGGCTCACTCGTCATACTTGTCGTCAATATTCAGGAGGAACCCGACAGGATTTTAGTAGACCGTGACTACATCAACAGTATTTATAAAGACGCCGCCGAAAAATCTCCGCACAGGCTTGTCGTCTATTCTGAGGAGCAAAACGTGTCAAGCGACATAATCTCAATGCCCCTTGCCGCCGTGATAATCGAAGGACACGAGACGCACACGCGCACGGCCGAGATAACCTTTGACGCGGGGCGTCTTGTTGGCGTGAAAAAAGAAGTCCTTGATGGCCTGAAAGACAACATGGTGCGCATTCCCCTGACTCAGGCCGTGATATACGGCTGGTACGACAACGAAATGGGCAGTTACGTAAACGCCCTCTCAATGCTTACAAAAATGGCTGCCGAAGATTTTTCATAGTTGTGAACAGGGTTGGAGATAACCATCTGTTCAGCAGGGAGATTTTCAGTTGGTGTCTTTATGATTTCGCCAATTCCAGTTATTCCGCCATCATCGCAACGGTCATATTCCCCGTTTATTATGTAAAAGTCATCGTAGGAAACGAGGCCGGACTTGGGGATTTATGGTGGGGTAGGGCGATTTCCCTGAGTATGGCGTTTGTGGCCATCAGTTCCCCATTTATAGGCGGCATAGCCGATTATGGCGGTCTTCGTAAAAGGTTTTTGATCGGGTATTCAATATTGGCGGTTCTTTCTATAGTGTGTATGTCAACACTTGTGCCGGGGATGGTGGTAACGGGGTTTTTGTTGATGGTTGCGGCAAATATCGGCCACGAGGGCGGGATGGTGTTTTATAACTCATACCTGCCGGTGATAGCCGAAAGGTCATATCAGGGTAGGGTGTCGGCGTGGGGGTTTGGATTAGGCTATATTGGGTCGTTTACTGCATTGATAATGGCGCTGCCGCTTGTGAAATCAGAGAATTTAAGCCTTCTATGGCCGCTGGTTGCGGTATTTATCGTTGTATTTGCCCTGCCGGCGTTTATTAATTTACCCGGCGACAATAAAACACAGGACTCAGGCAGACCCATCGTTGAGGCCGCCATATACAATGCCTCGCGGATTTTCGGGTCACTCAAAGAACTGTTAAGACAAAGGGAGCTGAGGAGGTTTCTCCTCTCTTATTTTATGTACCAGGACGGTATGAACACGGTAATCGTGTTTTGCAGTATCTTTGCCGCCGCGACGTTGAATTTTAATAACGCCGAGCTGATATATTTGTTTATGACGGTGCAGGTGACGGCCTTTGCGGGGTCGATGATTATGGCAAGGCCGATAGATTTGTGGGGGCCGAAGAAGGTCATATCCATATCATTGGTGTTGTGGAGCGCTGTGGCGATTGTGTCATATTTCGTTGTGACGAAGGCAGAGTTCTTTGTCGTAGCCACGACGGCCGGTCTTGGGCTTGGGACGGTTCAGGCGGCGTCGAGGGCGTTTTTTGCCGGGTTTATTCCTCAGGGGCGGGAGTCTGAGTATTTTGGCGTCTATTCGATGATAGGAAAGACATCGGCCATATTAGGGCCTTTGCTGTTTGGCATAACGTCGGCGTATTTCAGGAGCCAGCGCCCGGCAATCGTGTCGATTTCACTGTTTTTCGTCGTAGGGTTTATCTTATTGTTGAGGGTGAACTCCCAGCAGAAAAACTTTTGACAGCGACGCAGCCTTTAGCCGGAGTACCGAAGCCGCCAACGGGCGGCAGCCCAAATTCAGGGGGATAAAACGTGGGTGTGAATACGGGGTGAAGGGGGATTATCCCCCTTCGTCAGGTAGGTCAGGGTTCTCTCGAACCCTTTCCCCCTTAAGAACCGTACGTGAGAGTTTCCCCTCATACGGCTCAAGCCTATTAAATGCCACTTCAG
>JADFXO010000261.1 GCA_015233485.1 Nitrospirota bacterium | reverse complement strand
GCCAGCCAGAAATAGGCATGTACGCTCCCCTATTTCATATAGATTGCTACACAAGGAAATACAACTTAGGACAAATAAAATAGTCGCTGTACTTGTTTTCGATAGATTGCGATAAATAAATTTAAAAAATGCAGGCTTGACCAAAAGAAAGGTTAAATGGTAAAACAGATCAAATATAGTGGAGATCGAGATGATAGCTGTTATTATGTGTTTCATCATGTTTGTTGAGTAACAGATGGAGGCGTTTGACCAGATAGAATATCAGACGGTGCTGTTGGGGGCATTGTTGCATGATGTAGGTAAGATGTTGCAGAGGGGGAGCTTCGGAGGGCTTGATACTACAGGCAAACATCCGTTAGTTTCGTCACATTTTGTAAGCGCTTTTAAAAGTTTCCTTTCCAGCATCTCAAAATTCAACTTACTACAAAATATTGTGCAACGACACCATGAGGACCAGCGTTTTTTTGGAGCAGACCTGATTTGTCAAAATGCCCCTGAAGAATATAAGGCTTTATGCTATCTTGTCAGCAGGGCAGACAATTATTCCTCTTCAGAGAGGGGTAAAAATGCTGAAGACTACCATAATTATAAATCGGTTCCATTAGTATCCATCTTCAGCCGTATTAATATTGGTAAAACTATGCCTGAAAAGCTCAAATACCACCCGATTCCTTTAAATCCTGAATATACATTTCCTGAGAAATTTGAGGATTACAAACCCGATGAACTGAACGATCATCTAAAATCTTTTGGAGAGGAATTTAAACTGCTCCTTTGTAATAACGAAAAGGGATACGGTGAGATTGATTTCGAGAAAGTGTTCGTCAATATTCATACAATCTTAATGCGATATTCGTTGTGTATTCCCAGCAACACTCAAGAGGAGATACCGGATGTGTCACTCTTTGACCATTTAAAGACAACGTGTGCCATTGCTGCTTGTCTTTACCAGTACCATTACCATTACTCCAGTTTAGAGATTGGAGAAATAAAAAAAGATAAACAAAAGAAATTCATTCTTCTTGCCGGAGATTTATCCGGCATTCAAAATTATATTTTCAATATTTCCCATATTGGAGCAGGCGGTGTCGCAAAACGATTGCGAGCAAGATCTTTTCAACTTGTTATGCTTTCAGAAATCGTAAGCCACAAAATCATACATGCCGTTAATCTGCCGATTACTAATATCTTGATGTCATCAGGCGGGAAATTCTATATATTGCTCCCTAACATTCCGAAGGCTATCGACAGTATTAAAAAAATCACAAAAGATGTGGACTTAATGTTTCACAAATATTTCAACGCTGAAATCAACCTTAATATTGAAATGACCGATATGTCCGGCGATGATTTCAATAAATACAGTGAGGTTTTAAGCAAGTTAAATCATTCGCTCCAACGAATAAAGAAGAACCCTTTCAAGGATATCCTGACAACCGGCAGATTATGGAATAACGATATGGCAACGCTCAATGTTGATTTCGGAGATGAAGAAAAACTTTGCAAATCCTGTAGTAAGTTTCCCTGTATAATAGACGACGGTAAATATATTTGTGATAAGTGTAGCGATGACAAGGAAATAGGAAAGAATCTTCCATCTGTTAAATACATCGCTTTTTACGATGATAATACCGGTAGTTTTAATAGTAATTATTTTTCATATTCTTTTGATTTATTAAAAGAATTAAATTATTATCATCATGTAAAAAAGGCATATCTCATCTTATGCGTTGATGAATATAAACCGGATTCCGGCTTGCCAATAGCTCACCGTTTTATTGCTAATCATGTCTCATACTTTACCGGCAATGATGACTGCGACGCCTGCAGGAAAACGGAGTGTACAGAAAAAAATCATGCTCAGGAAAGACAACCAAGATTCTTTGAATGTATTGCAAATGAAAGCACGGGAAAACCTCTGCTCGGTTACCTGAAAGCGGATGTAGACAATCTTGGTGGCGTGTTTGCATGTGGTTTGAAAGACGGGAATGGAGAAGACGTAGGCACTGTCTCACGCGTAACTACACTTAGCCGAATGCTTGATGTTTTTTTCTCAGGCTATATGCAGAAACTTATTGAATACAACTACCCTGAACTTTACACTGTTTACTCCGGCGGTGACGATTTGCTTGTCGTCGGGCCATGGGATTCAATAATTAAATTCTCAGATGAACTAAACACAAAATTTCGTAATTTCACATGTAACAACGACAATCTTACGCTTTCAGCCGGGATAGCCTTCGTGAAACACAACTACCCTGTTTATAGGGCTGTTGAGATGGCAGATAATTGGCTTGAACTCTCAAAAGACAGCGGTAAAGACAGCTTGACGGTATTCGAACACACAGTAAAATGGGCTGAGGTTGGAAATATTCTAAAAGAATCTCAAAAACTTAGTTCATGGCTTAGTCAAAGATTGATCTCGACAGGATTCGTAATGAACTTACTTTCTTACTCGCAGATGTATGATAAATTTCAGAATACACACAAAACCGATTATTTAAAGTTCATTCCACTTATGACTTATGACATTGCAAGAAATCTACCATCTCTAAATTCAAAAAATGATGAAGATGTGAAAATGCGACAATGGGCTGAGGATCTAAAAGACATCACGAATCCGAAATTGAAGAATCTTGGAATAATTGCGAACTATGCGTTGACTGCAAATAGAGGGGGAAAAGATGGGTGATTTTAAGCAGGGATTAGAAAAAATCGGGATGAAGGGCAGTGGGGTCAATATGAAAACATGCAAATGCGGCAAGCCAATTAAAGGCGATTATAGTATGTGTTATGAATGTAATCAGAAGAGCCATTCAGCACCTCACGGAGGCGGCGCATCTTCGTCAGTAATGCCAAAAGATTATCTTAAAGATGGTTATTTTGATAAAGACGGCTGTATCCATGAGACACTTCTGACAACTACCTCGGACGAGATAGCTAAATCATTTTCAAACTCATATCCAAAATTGGAAAAGCATCAGTTAAGGCGTTTTTTCAATCATGCGCGAGCAGCCGAAAATAAACTGAACATGACACATGACTGGCCGGACGTAAATGTTGATATTAAAAAGCTTTTACCTTTCGTGGCAGAGGCTAAAGGAAAGGGAAAGATTCCAGAAGCTTTTTATGAATTCATAAGAAAAAATATTGAAATAGTCAGGAACGAGAAGAGCTTTTCAAAAGGCTTTATCGAACATTTTCAGGCGGTGGTAGCGTATTACACGTATCATAATCCAAAGGGTTAGGAGGAAGTTATGAAACTACAATGTTACAAAGTAATTACCGGAAAACTAAGGTGTGAAAGCGGGCTTCATATTGGCGGTTCGGCAGACCAGATTGAAATAGGCGGCGTAGATTCGCCGATAATAAAACACCCAACTACTGGAGAACCTTATATCCCAGGGTCGTCTTTAAAGGGTAAAATGCGCTCTCAGCTTGAGAAAAAGGAGGGGAAAGTAACCGACAAAGGAGAACCGTGTGGATGCGGCAAGAAAGATTGTAATATATGTAAAATCTTTGGCGCGCATAAAAACACAAGACATGAGCTGGGGGCCACAAGGATATTGGTAAGAGATGCTGTCTTTACTGAGGATACCCGTAAAAAATATCGAGAACTAATCGAAGAGAAAGGGACGTCATACATTGAAAAGAAGACAGAGAATACTGTGAACAGAAAAACCGGTACAGCGGAGCACCCTCGCTCTTTGGAGCGTGTTCCTTCAGGAGCGGAATTTGACATTGAAATAGTCCTTCAAGTTTATGACACTGATAAAGCTGATGAGATGGTTGGGTTTGTAAAGGAGGGTCTCAGGCATATTCAAAGCACATACCTTGGAGGCTTCGGCAGCAGAGGCTCCGGCAAAGTGAGTTTTAGCGGCATGAAACTTGATGGTAAAGATATTAGTTTATGAATGCTTATCGTTTAAGGATTAAACCTAAAGGCAGTTTCATTACCCCGTTGCAAGCCGATACGATATTCGGCAGCCTCTGCTGGATAATGGCGCAACGTAAAGGTACTGATGCAGTAGAAACGTTCCTTTCAGAGTACATAAACGGGAATCCGGCATTTGTTTTATCAGATGGAATGCCCGGAGACCTTTTGCCTGCCCCTGCTCATTTATCACTATCGGCACAAAAGGAAGGCATGGGGTTTGAAGATTATAATAAGACAAAAGAAATAAAAAAGGTACAATGGCTTTTGCCGGATGTATTCGAAAAAGTGCGAAATGGAAATTTTGACATAGAACCATCTGGCGTGGTTAAATCATTCAAATCATTTACTACACTGCACAGCTCTATAAATAGGATAACCGGCACAACCGCGGAAGGTGGTAATCTGTACGAACTTTCTGAGTATGCCGTTGAGCAAGATGAAATCTCCATCTATATCAGGATAAAAGATGGGTGGGAAGAAATTGTTTCATCACTTTTCAATGACCTCTCGATGACTGGATATGGCAAGAAAAAATCATCAGGGAAAGGCGCATTTGAGATTATCAAACTTGAGCCGTTTAAGTTTAATGATGTTAACGGTGCAAACGGCTTTATGAGCTTGTCCAATTTTGTACCTGCGCGACACGACCCATCAGATGGCTTTTACAAGATATTTGTGAAGTACGGCAAACTCGGAGGAGAATTTACCTTTTGCGGAAGGCCATTTAAAAAACCTTTGATAATGTTGACAGCAGGTTCAAGTTTTAGAGTTAACGAAAATATTAAGCCATATTATGGGCGGATGGTTGAGGGAATAGCCCCGGCAATGCCGCAGGTGGTTCACTATGGATACGCGTTTTCTATACCGGTCGTTATACCCCATTCTGAGGAGGTAAGAACATGAGACATATATGCGTGAGCCTTGTGTCTGACCAAACGATACCTAATATTCTTAGTATTTATCATTTTAAGCCCGATGAGTTGTTGTTCATTACTACAGACGTGATGGAAAAAAGGGGGAAACGGGTGCATATCGTCAATACTCTTAAGCGGTATGGTTCTGATTACGATTATAGCGGCAACCGGTCTCATCACATTATTGTAAAAGAAGATTCCGTGCTTGACTGCAAGCGAAACCTTGATCAGTGGATTGGTTCTGACGACAGGGAAACATCAACTTTTACCGTTAATCTTACTGGCGGCACAAAGATAATGTTGATCGCGGCCTATGAATATTTTAAAGAGTACGCCGCAAGGATGATATATATCCCTATAGGTAAAAATGAGTTCATTACTCCTTTTCCAAAGAGTGAAGCCCTGAAAAATACCGCGCTTGATTTTAGGTTGAATGTCCTGGATTATCTCACGGCGTATGGAATAAAAATAATAAACGAACATAAACTATCCGCTAACTGCGAAGAAGCTCAGAAACGGTCGGAACTGAGTCTATGGATTGTGAAGAACTACAATGAAATTAAGCCGTTGATGAATAGGTTAAGCGAAAAACTCAGAAAATATAGAAATGATAAAAAAGGATTTCAGTTCAATACGGGTTATGAACCTAAATGCGGGCAGGAAAAAGAATTATTTGAGAAGGCTGGTATTAAATATGAGAACAACAAATATTCAAAACACCTAAGCAAGTCAGAAATAATCTATCTTACCGGTGGATGGCTTGAGGAGTACTGCTATAACGAACTAATACAATTTGTTGGAAAAGGTATTGACGATGTAATTCTTGGTATATCTTGTAAAAAAGATAACAGCGACAATGAATTTGA
>JADFXO010000260.1 GCA_015233485.1 Nitrospirota bacterium | reverse complement strand
TAGAACTAGGGCTTGAACTCAAATATGGTTCACCCGGACTTGAGTTGATGGATATGGTTAGAATTCTAATTTCCATAGATAAATTAGAAGAGTTCAAAAATCTTATCAGGAAGTCCGATTCATTGGATGAGTTGAATGGATTTTTGGGGAAAGGCATATAGTACACCCCATAGTGGGCAGGCTGCCTTGCCGGTGCTGGAAAGATAACCTGTCACTTCTTTCTGTTATCGTGGGGTAAGTTCATAATTTCAATACCCGATAGAAAATTCTACGTCAATAGTGATACACTAAGACACTACGAATGATAGATTATGAATTGCGAATGTTGATTGGCCGGTATCCCGGTATCCCTGTATCCCGGTATATTAGGCGTCTTCTGAAGCTGAGCGCTGAAGCGGCGTCTTTTATCTCAGCGGGGGCTTGACGGGTGACGATTACCCTGTTAGCGCCAACGTCTCCTGACATATCGGCCTTTGGCGTTCGAGCCCTGTCCGCGTATCTTAAACGGCACGGCAAGGATGTCAGGCTTATCTTCCTGCCCGGCGGGGTTGAGAAGTTCAAATACCGGCATGGTTTTAAATACGAGTACGACAAGCAGGTCATAGAGCAGGCCATAGAACTCTGCCGCGGCTCAGGGCTTGTCGGCATTTCCTTTATGAGCAACTATCTTGACAGGGCTATGCAGCTTGGCAGTGCCGTTAAGTCTGCCCTTAATGTCCCCCTGGTAGTCGGCGGCATACACCCTACCGTGATGCCCGAAGAGTGCCTGAATTTTGCCGGCATCGTCTGCGTCGGCGAGGGTGAGGAGGCCGTCCTTGAACTTGTCAACCGTCTCGAAGAGGGCCGGGATTACTCAGATATTAATAACCTCTGCGTCAGAAAAAACGGCGCGATCGTCCGCAATCCCCTGCGTCCTCTTATTCAAAACCTTGACGCCCTACCCCACTACGATTTTACATCAGACGGGCATTTCGTCTACGACAATATCAAAAAATCCATTGAGCCTATGACAAAAGACCTGTTAAAACGATCATTCCCGCTTGAGCCGCATGTCGAAGGCTCATTTAATGATTCATACAGACGAACGATTTCCTATAAGACGCTCACTACGCGCGGCTGCCCGCACCACTGCACTTTTTGCGCCGAAAAGACACTCGCCGACATGTACTCAGGGCAGCGATACCTTAGAAAGCGCGGCTTTGCCCATATAATGGAAGAACTCCTATGGGTCAAGCGTGAGCTGCCGTTCGTTGAGAGCATCTTTCTCTTTGACGACACTTTTTTAGTCCGCAGCAACGAGGAGATTAAGGAATTCTCAAAGATTTATAAAGAGACCATCGGCCTGCCATTTCACATTCAGGCAAGCCCATCTACCGTTACCGAGGAGAAGATGCAGTACCTTACAGAGGCCGGCCTCGTCTTCGTCGAAATGGGGATTCAATCCATGAGCGGCACGGCCAAGAACCTATACAAGCGAAACGTCTCCGGTGAGGCAATCCTCACGGCCGCCGCGATTTTCCATAAATACCGCGACAAAATTTATCCCCCATGTTATCACGTAATACTTGACAACCCGTGGGAGCGGCCAGAGGATGTAATCGAAACCCTCGCGCTTATACTAAAACTGCCAAGCCCGTTCTGGCTCAAGCGGGCGTCGCTGGTCTGCTTCCCCGGCACCGACCTCTACGTCAAGGCAAAGAGCGGTGACTTGATCGTAACCGAGGACGACGAGTGGCGCGAGATATACGCCAAACACCTCCACACACCGCACGGCTCATACGTTAATTTCCTCATGTACCTCGCGGGGTTTTCACGCCTGCCGCGCGGCATTGTAAGGCTGCTGTCGCGTGGAATATTTGTTAAAACGCTCGAAAAGGAGGGCCTAACAGGTCTCTATAACAATCTGAATAAGCTCGGAGAGTCATCAATTATCACAGCGAAGGGACTTCGTTCCCTGCTCAAGGGGGATTTCCGGCGGATTTACAGGTATTTTATTAAGGTTATGTCAAAGACGTCATAGGGCGCGTGCGTGCGGCCGCGGTCATACGCGGTCAGTTTTTTTCCAATTGAATAAGAAGTATACAATTCTATTTTTACAGGAACCCGCGAAAACCCTTTAGCAGCGCCAGTTTTATGGAGTTTATGATTAATTAGTGTTACCTTTGTGTAACGTTTCTATTAAACCATAGTAATGTAAATATTTTTTAATAAATAATTGTTGACATGGAATTAAATGTCTGTATATAATGTTTCATATTAGTGTAGCATATATGCGAGGTGGTAAGTGGGAATAGACATCACAGATAACAATTTGTTATTGAGACTGCATAGATATGCAAGCCGCCAAGATGAGAACTTTGTAACGGAAGCATTTGCACATCTTTTAGATCATTTAATTCAATATGAACCTGTAATCGCAATCAACATTCTCAATAGACTTACAGATTCCCGATTCATCTTTGACATTTCACAAATTGAATCCATAGAGATTAAAACTCAAGCCGTGACTGATCAAGGAAAGCCTGATATTGAAATCAGAGCGATTGATTTCCTTTTTTTTATTGAGGTTAAGATAGAGTCCGAATTTGGTGATAAACAAATAAGTCGCTATAGGAATGAATTAAATAAGTCAGGAACTGCAAATACTCTCTTGGCTACAATTACCAAATACCCATATCCTTTTTATCAAGTGGATCCGAATGAAAAACCAGATATAGATATGAGATGGCACCAAATAGTCGACTGGATAGAAAAAGAAAATCCATCTTCAGAGATAACAAAGCTACTCTGTAATCAATTTATTAACTTTTCAAAAGGGAGGAATATGGCAATGGAAAAAGTAAACTGGGATTTAGTTGGAGGTATAAAATCCTTTATAAACTTGCGGACAATGATAAGAGAAGCACTGATGGCGCAGAAAATACAACTTGAGAGTGAATCATCGGCTATGGAATACATGGGGTCCTTTTTTCATTTTAAAGATAATAAGTCTAAAGATAATAGGTTTTTTGTCGGACTTGACTACAAAAAACCAAATATAGTTTATATAGAGACAGCATTTGATTCAGATAAAAGTGAAATTAAAAGCAACATCCAGTTAGGGGAATATAGAACCAAAAGTAACGGTAAAATACGTTGGTATAATAGCCTTGATCTTGAAACGGAAGAGTGTCATTTTTTTGCTCGAACAAAAGCAAGTCAATTAAAATGTTTGGAAGAGTTTATCAAGAAAAGTGTGAATTTTATTACGACTACGCTTTTGATTTAGAGTTTAGTGAAAAAATCCGACCGGTACCATAAATGGGTTGAGTGGAGTGAAGAGGATAAGGCCTATATTGGAAAGTGCCCTGATCTGATAACGGGTATTCACGGCGACGACCCTGTAAAATTATATAGCGAATTATGCGAAACCGTTGAAGATGTTATCAATCATTTCGATATTGAAGGTCGTATACTTCCAGTCCCCCGTACCCGCCCTATGCAGGAAGTTGTTTGACATTACTGTACCCCAAATGTGATACAATAGAGATTAAGGAGAACGATATGCCAAAAACTGCAATGATTAGAGCGCGGACAGAACCAGCCCTAAAGAAAGAGGCGGAAGGCATCTTCAAGGAACTGGGAATATCCAACTCAGAGGCAATAAACCTCTTTTATCGCCAGGTTGCCCTTCGTAAAGGTTTGCCATTTGAAGTGAAAATTCCCAACAAAACCACTCTTGAGACCTTCAAAAAGACTGACAGAGGAGAGGATTTAACAAGGTTTGAGAGCATAGACGATTTATTAAAAGACCTGGATGACCAAAGGTGAATTACAGGCCTGTCCGCACAGGGCAGTTTAAGAAGGATGTCAAGCAAATGTTGCTGCGCGGAGCCAGTATAGAGGAATTATCCTCAGTCATGACAAAACTCAGCACTGGAGAGAACCTTGGCTCAAAGCATCGGGACCATAAACTTGCTGGCAAGTATGTAGGACGACGTGAATGTCACATCAAACCTGACTGGCTTCTGATTTACAAGATAGATGGCGATGACATTATTTTTGAGCGCAGCGGTACGCATTCCGACCTTTTCGACTGACGGCGTATGGGGCGAGTTCTGCGAGGGATTGTGACTTCTGACAAGTTACTGCTTTCCTGTTATAGTTCCACCGCACATAGATAATTATACATCAATAATGATATACTGAAATCCTGTGATGGAGGTTATTACATGAAAAACATATCGTTCATTGAGATACGCTCGCCGGATTCTAATATATTCAGGCGCTTTCCCATACCGCGTGTCGGGGCGGTGTTGCTCTCGACGATTCTTAAGGGACTCGGCCATAACGTCAGGGTGTTTATTGAGGACATCGCACGGCCAGATTGGCAGTTCATTGAGAAATCAGACATCGTCTGTATCTCCACTATAACATCAACCGTCCACTACGCCTACGCAATCGCAGACCGGCTGAAAGAACTCGGCGTCATCGTCGTAATCGGCGGCGCTCATACGACGTTTATGCCCGATGAGGCCATGAGCCACGCGGACTTCGTGATTCGCGGCGAGGGGGATATATCCCTGCCTGAACTTGTAGATTATATTGAAACGGGTAAGCCCTCAATTGAATCAATCGGCGGCCTGACATACAAAAATACCGCGGGCGAAATTGTCCATAACCCCCAGGGCGAGTTCGTCAAAGACCTCGACGTGCTGCCGCTTCCAGATTTCAAACTCGTTCACAGGTGGAAAAACTCCAATATCCTGCCCGTTGCCACATCGCGGGGTTGCGCTTTTAACTGCCGGTTTTGCCTTGTGTCGCCAATGTTCGGCAGGAAATACCGCTTCAGGTCGGTTGAGTCCGTGATGGGTGAACTAAGGATAAGGGTTAAGGTATCAAACTCCCCCATCTTCTTCGTCGATGACAACTTTGCCGCTAACAGGAAAAGGACAAAACTAATCCTTCAGGGCATGGCCGGGATAGGTCTAAAACCCCGATGGTCAGCAATGGTGCGCCCCGATATCGCCAAAGACGACGAGCTGCTTAGAATCATCGCAGATACAGGAAAACCCACCGTATGTATCGGCTTTGAGTCCATTAACCCTGAATCACTCAAGGCATACGAAAAACACCAGACACTGGAAGATAATATTACTAGCATAAAGAAAATAAAGGCGCACGGGATAAAAATCCACGGCATGTTTGTCTTCGGAGCTGACTCAGATACGGTTGATACAATAAAACGCACGACAGAGTTCGCAACATCGATGGGGATTGACTCCGTGCAGTTCATGATACTGACCCCGCTTCCCGGCACGAAGATATATGACGATTTCAAGGCGCAAGACAGGCTTCTGCATACGGACTGGGCCAAGTACGATATTCACCATGTGGTCTATAAACCCGCGCTGATTACCGCCAATGACCTTCATTTTGAGACGCTTAAGGCGATGAGGGATTTTTATTCGTGGGATTATATATTGAGGCGCGTCAGCAGACTGGATTGGTTTTACAGCGGGTTTGGCATATACAGCCGGAGCGTTATTGGTAAGGCAATCAAGAGCGCTGACGCCAGTGTTGGCGGCCTGTGCAATTTAAAATCGGCGGGTTAAGTGTCAAAGTTCAGTAGGATTAAAGACGAAGGGGGATAATCCCCCTCGTATGTTAGGGTATAGGCATATGTTATTCTATGTTGTTAATATGAGGATAAAGATGCAATAGCCCGTCTCCCCCCAGGGTATAAATAGCCCGTGGTGAAGCTTGGTGCGTTGCATCTATCTAAAACGAA
>JADFXO010000025.1 GCA_015233485.1 Nitrospirota bacterium | reverse complement strand
ATGGACCTAAGGGCAGTGCTGAGGACTATCTATTTATATTTTATGATACCGCTGGCCATATTTGCCAGGGCCTCAGTGGGGTTGGGCTGGATACGAATCGAGCCTCATACGGCCGTTTACGACACGGCGTTGAAAGAGGGTATAATAACAGAGGGACTTGATATGCTGCCGGAAAAGGAAGAGGATTTGTTAAAACTCTTCTACGTCCCAAAGAGGCTGTGGTATGCAACCATGGCCTTCGATATTCTTGCCTTTTTAGCCGATGAGTTAATAAAACCTGTGGGCCGCGCCGCGTTCCGTATGGTAAATAGGCTCAAAGGAGAGAGGCCGCACGTCTGAGCATGAGATTAAAGGAATACATTTTTGACATAGCGATGTGGATGTTCTGGTTTCCCCTGAGGACAATAGCGAAGCTCCTGCCTTTGAGGACGGCATACTCAATAACCAGATTATTGGCCTTCCTTGTCTGTATTTTCTATAAGGAATTCAAGGACAAGATAAAGGAGCAGCTTGTCTGTATTGTGCCTGATAAAGATAATCTCAGGGAGCTGGACAGGCTGTCAGAGGAGACAATAGTCTACGATTTAAAGAGGCGCATGGAAGAACTCCTCTTAGGTACGATGTCGAAGGAGACAATCGACCGTATAATAACGTACGAGGGGTGGGAGAATCTCAACGAGACCGTTGCCAGAGGGAAGGGGACGATAATTTTATTGTCTCATTTCGGCTCATTTTTTATGATATTGCCGGCACTAGCCTTCAAAGGTTACCGCATAAGCCAGATTGTCGGGCCGTCGCCCTACAGAAATAAGATTCAAAAGATGATCTTGCGGGCGAGGCACAGTGAAAACGCCAAACTGCCGGTCAATTTTATCTTCAGCGAAAACGGCTTAAGGCCTATATTCACCGCGCTAAAGAACAATGAACTTATTGCCCTGGCCCTGGATGGAAGGGCGGGAGATATATGGGTTGACGTCAGATTTTTCAATAGAACGGCTCACTTCTCACAGGGTATCTTAAAGCTGGCCATTAAGACAGGGGCCGCTATCTTGCCGACTTATATTATCAGGCAGCAAGACGATACGCACAGGCTGGTGTTTGAAAAGCCCATCTTTACGGAAGGCCTTCCCAGGGACATCGGGACGGTGGCCGAATATACACAAAGACTAGTGTCCATACTTGAGGGTTACGTATCAAAATACCCGTCTCATTTTGCCATGATTATGGCCATTGTTGCCGAGAATGTCAGAAAAGGCATATATAAGAAACCCTTGTTTAAGCCGGTTGCCGGCGGTTGAGCGTGAGAAAACTCCGGTTGACTCTGCTTGCCATTTTATTTGTGGCAGGATTAACCGCCCTGCTTGCCGAGGTTCTTTTAAGGCTCTTCCCAAACTGGTACACGGAGTACGGCAATAACATATATTACCGTTACACGCAAGACAAGAATATCCTGACCCTGCAGCCTAATCAAAACGCCTCGTTTAGGAACGCCTGCTATAACATCCCCGAGATAAAGATAAACTCTGCCGGCTACAGGAGCTATGAATGGGATAAGTTAGGCGCGCTTAGGATAGCAGTCCTTGGAGATTCTTTCGTGGAGGGCAAGCAGGTTGCAGGGGATGCCTATTTTGCCTCAGCCCTAAGGGTGCTCTTACATGTGGACGTATTAAATTTTGGGGTAAGCGGTTACGGCACTATCCATGAGTACCTTCAGTATGTAAGAGAGGTAAGGAGTTATAAGCCTAAGATAGTCTTCTTGTTCTTTTGTACGTTTAACGATGTAAACGGCAACTCCTGCAAACTGCTGACAGGGGGTTCAATGTTATCATGTGCCGGCATAGAAAACGGCTCTGTCATTATAGACGAAAAAAAGGGCCAAAAGAAGATTAAGTCTTTCGTTAACTTTCTCTACAGGTATTACAAAACGTCATTGTTTATAAAGACCGTGTTTTTCCAGCACAGAATAGACGCCCGCCGCAAAGATAAAAATAGTGTGCTGCCGGATGATTACTATGCCTATATGCCCCCCAAAGGCGATTGGCCGGAGGCATGGGCGCTTACGGAGTATTTCCTGAAGGAGCTTAAACGGGAAACCGATAAGGACAACGCCACACTGATACTGATACCGGTGGTGGAACATATACGCATGGTCAAAAGCGCGGATGAGGAGCTGCGAAATGCCCTGGGTGTAGAGGCCCCAAAGGGGTTTGACCCCGAATATCCCGTTAGATGGCTTGAACAGACAGCTCAAAAGAATAATATTATTTTTTATAACCCGGAACCGTTTTTCAGGCGTTACAGGGATGGGCATAATCTGCCGTATCCATATTTCTCGTACCGCTGCGATGGCCACTGGAACCCGCTCACCCATTTTCTTATGGCCAATCTGGCGGCAGAGTATCTGATTAAAAATGGTTTTATAGCAAATAACGACAGTTTACTTGCCCAAGTAGAGAATAACCTCAGGCGCTCTCCCCGGGAGATTCTGGGCGAAGCGGCATACAAGGCAATCTATGAGGGTGGATTTTATAACGGCGCTGTGAAATAAAAGCTGAAAGGAGGTTTCCATGTCAAAAGTTGCAAGAGGAGTACTAATAATAACGGCTATTGCGGTGGTGTTGATAGTGTCTTTGAGCGCCATATCTGCCCGTTCCGGCAAAATTGGGCCAGAAGATGTTCGAAATGAGAATATCAGCGCAACTATCCTTGATTTGTCAAAGCTCCGAACACTCATTTATGACGAGACCACCACGTTCGCACTGCCGAATCGCCCCATGGCGGAAAAAGTCTTACGGGAGGGGATGAACCCCGGACTTGGAATTCGCCAGATTCATAAGCAGGGAATCACAGGCAAGGGGGTAAATGTCGCCATCATAGACCAGAATCTTGCTCAAGACTTTGCGCACCCGGAGTATGCGGGGAAAATCCTCAGGTACGCCGACATGGGTATCAGGCAACTATCACCCTCCCGGGGTAGTTTCCACGGCCCGGCAGTCACAAGTCTGCTGGTGGGGACACAGATTGGCACCGCGCCTGACGCGAGGGTCTTTTATGCCTCGACTAATGTGGATGTCAGTGACCCAAAATCCATCGACGCAAAACACTATGCGGACGCCCTGGAATGGATCATCGCTCAAAACAGGCTTTTGCCCGCGGGACAGAAGATCAGAGTGGTCTCTGTTTCTGCGGCGCCATCGGGCGCCGGCTCACCGTTCACCAAGAACCAGGCAATGTGGGACGTTGCCGTTTCCCATGCCCGGCAGGAGGGCATTCTCGTGCTGGATTGCACTGAACAAAACGGTATTACCTTACGGATGCTGTACGACTATGACAATCCTGACGATGCGGCCAAAATCACGCCGATAGGGGCCTCCCCCAACAGAATTTTTGCCCCGGTCAACCGCACCATCGCCAAAGAATACGAAAACGGGAAATTCTCATATATCTATAGCGGCAAGGGGGGATTGAGCTGGACTATACCCTACGTAGCCGGGGTGTTGGCCATGGGATGGCAGCTACGGCCAGATTTGACAGGAGACCAGATGGTTGAGCTGCTGCTTGAGTCTGCATTTGAGAAGGACGGCAATAAAATAATAAATCCGGCCGAATTTATCAAACGTGTCCAGTCTCCGTCTGCCGCCACTGTAAAGGCCTACCGATGGAATTCAAAAGCAATCCCGGACGTGCCTGCTGGAAAGGCCGTCAGCCCGGATTCGACTCCAATCCCTGACACCGGCACAAGACCAGAAGTCGAACAAGACAATATGCCCGGCTCGTCAGGCGTTACGCTCACAATGATACCACCGCGCACAACACCAACTCCCACGGCACCACCCCGTTCAACACCAGGCGTCGGGGAAGGCAAAAGGATAGAGGACAAGACTGACCTGCCATTCGTTGATGACCCCGTGGTGGTCGGGCAATGGACCAGCGTTGATTATGTGCCGGACCCCGGCGTGTTCAAGCCTGAAACCAGAAGTTGGAATGGAGATTTGTTTTTAAAAGGCCTGACGTTTCAAGCGGGAGGCAGCACCGATACCGTATGGAAGTGGACCAAGGGTGTTGTCATTGACGAGCACAGCAAGACGGCGAGCAAGTATGAGATAAGGATCATAGGAGATAAACAATATATGTTTCTTGAGTGGAAATCGGGTGATTATACTATTCGGCATATGAAGCCGAAATATTATGTCCTGATGAGGCAGCCCCTTGCTCAGAAGTAAGGTTGGCTACCCTCATTCATCACAATACACGGCCTTGCAACATCCCACAGCCTGCCCGGCCTATCGGCCACGATTAAATACTATCAATAATAAGCACAATATTGAGCGCGGTGACTATGGCGGCCATGATGAACAGTGAGATTTTATTTATAGTGGAGTTCGCGTATTTCCCCATCACCTTCTTTGAAGACGTCAGATAGATAAGGCCGAATATCGTCCAGGGCAGTTGGACACTGAGGGCTATCTGGCTCCAGAGCAGGCCTTTAAACGGGTCTTTGAGGATGAGTATTATTATCAACGCCCCTAAGAGCGTTACCCCTATGCCGGTGCGAGTGCGTACGTCGGAGACCTCAAGGGGTTTTTGGTACAGCCCCGCCAGAATGCTCCCGCCCGCCATTGCCGCCGTGACGGAAGAGGCCAGCCCCGCGGCCAAAAGCGCAAGAGCGAATATCACCGCCGCCGCGTCTCCCACGATTGGCCTTAGTGTGGCCTGCGCCTGTTGAAGCTCCGTTACTTTGATTCCGCGGCTGTTAAATACGCTTGCCGCTACCAGTATCATAGCGCTGTTGATTACCCAGCCGACTATCATTGCCGTAATAGTGTCCAGAAACTCATATTTTAACTGCTTTTTGATTACCTCTTCCCCCTTTAGATTCCACTTCCGGCTCTGGATTACCTCGGAGTGCAGGAACAGATTATGCGGCATAACAACCGCCCCCAAAACGCCCATAATCACCGTAATCGACCCTGTGGGAAATTGCGGGATAAAACATCCCTTCAGCGCCTCGTCCCATTTTATATCTATGACAGCCAGCTCAAATAAAAATGAAACGCCTATTAAGGAGACAAACCCGATTATCCACATCTCAAGCCTCTTATAGCTGTTAGACAAAAGCATAATAGCCGCAAATACCGACGTGATAACCGCCCCAACGGCAATGGGTAGTTTAAAAAGCATTTGAAGGCCGATTGCCGCCCCCAGTACCTCGGCCAGGGCAGTTGCAACCGAGGCCAGCATGGCAGTTCCAATAAACAAGGAGGCCGTCAGGCGTGAAAAAAACTTCCCCGCCCCTTCGGCTATGCACAGGCCGGTCGCTATCCCAAGGTGCGCGGCATTGTGCTGAAGCACAATAAGCATCACCGTAGAGAGTGTTACTACCCAGAGGAGTTTGTATCCATAATCGGCTCCGGCGGCCATATTTGTTGCCCAGTTGCCCGGGTCTATGAACCCTACGGTGACGAATAAGCCGGGGCCGATATATCTTAAAATCTCTAATGTCTTAGATGAGCCGCGGTTTGGCGGCAGGCTTGAATCAGCGGCCTTTTTCAATATCCCCTCACTATCTTGCACCCAAACTAATTGTAAACTCTGCGCCTCCATCAGTATTTTTAACTGTAAGACTGCCGCCCATACCCTCAATTATGGTTTTGCTTATGTATAAGCCTATCCCGGTGCCTTTCTCCTCGGATTTGGTAGTAAAATACGGATTGAAGATTTTATCGATAATTTCAATGGGAACACCGCCGCCGTTATCAATAGTAGTCACTAATACCCTGTCCTCATACCTCGAAAGCCTGATGTTTATCTTGCCTGCTACATCTTTAGCCATAAGATTCTTCTCCCACATCGAAAATATCGCGTCTCTTGAGTTGTTTATCAAAATTAAGATAACATGCTTGAATTCATTTGGCTGTCCTACCACTACGCAATTTTCAGAAAGACTATCTTCCTCAAATGCAACCGTAATATTGGATTTACTTAATATATCTTTAAACATAAATAAAATATCTTCTACTGATTCCTTTATGGAAAAGGCAGCCGCAATTTTTGATGGATTCAGGAGATTCCTGAAATCGTTAATGGTCTTTGACATAAAACCGATTTGTCCAAGAACAATATCAACCATTTCTTTCATATATTCTTTAGTCATTTCGCCGCATTCATACGCATCCCTTATTTCCTGTGCTATTATTGATATTGCATTCAACGGTTGTCTCCATTGATGGGCGATAGCAGCTATCATTTCTCCCACGGCTGCCATTTTCGATTGTTGAAACAATAGTTTTCTCTCTTGCTCCCGCAAAGAGACCTCTTCCTTAACCTTTTGCTCAAGTATTATATTAAGATTGCGGATTTCCTCTTCTTGTCTTACCCTTATGGTAATATCTTTCGATACATGAACAAACCTTTCTGCCGCTCCATCCATGTTTAGAATAGGATAGACTGAAATCTCTAAAAAAGCAGTCGAACCGTCGTCCAAAATATGAGTGTGATGAACAACTGTAGCTTGTTTGGTTGCTTTGCAAACTACAATAGGGCATGGATCAGCAGGCGGTTTACAGGATACATCGAGATGGTGAGTTAATTTATGACAATACATCCCTATTATTTGATTATGTTGCACTTTATGCGCTCTTATTACGGCATCATTTGCCCATAATACCTTAAAATCTTCTGAGATAAGCAGTATTTCCTCAGTAATTCCGTTTGCCACAGTCTCCAATAGCTGCTTTGTTTGTCCTAATTCACTTAAGAGAATCTCTTTTTCGGAGAGAGATTCCTTTATCTTATCGTGGGAGGTTTTTATGGAAAGAAAAATCGGTGCAATCTTGAAAACCCCGGCAAGCATAAATATTGAGGCCAACAGTCCAATGATTTCAAAATCTACCGGTATCATTGTACCGCCGGCGTGTACAGAATTGTAGAGACTTTCTAATCTCCTCAACATCATTAGAAAAATAGCTGCGGAAATAAAAACCCACGCAGAGCTATTTTGCGTAACCTTTATCAGCCTTAAAGCCATGTACACGGCTACAGCCTGAACCACGACTGAAACCAGCGAAAGTACCAAAGACGCCATCGTCACCCCTCCAACAACACCAATAAATCATTTAATATTACCGGAATCATTTAATACCACCAGTATATACCCTGATTGTAATTCACAGAGAGAAGACAAGTCAAGAATACGATTGCGTTAAGCCAAAGAAGGACTTGACTATTCGATTAATAAGCATTAGCCCATATCCATATTGTCTTGTCTTAAATTATTTGCGATTTGGCGGCAGGCTTGAATCAGCGGCCTTTTTCAATTGTATCGACTTCCTGTTTTTGAGCCGTGCCTATGTCCTTGCCATAGATGCCGCCGCTTTTGGGGAGTTCCAAAGAGAAATCCGTCAGGTAATCGATATCGACTGTTGCACGGCTTACCGTGCATGACATCAGGTGCCCGCCCGATTTCTTGTCGTCCGATATGAAGTGGACGTGAAATCCTCCGACGCTCAATCCTCCGAACGTTTCGGGGAAGTAGAACCCCGACACGACGCCCCTGATGTCGTTAAAATCGAACATCCCCTGATCTTTGGCCGCGTCAATCAGGCGCGGGTATGGTTTATGTTGTGGTCTTACGGCCCTTGCCCTTATGTGCTTAAACAGGCCTTCTATTTTAACGGCGTAAAAGATATTTGAAGATGGTGCGTTTTGAAGTATTCTCTTCTGAAGCTCTTCACAGGAGGTCTCCTGTTGCACGGTAAAGGACTTCGCAGACTTGAAAAACACTACATCTGCAAACGGGGTTTCCACATTGTCGCCAACGGCAAGCACAGTCCCGTCGCCTTTGATTTGATAGACGCTGCTGTTAACTATTATCATCTCGCCGTCAAGGCCGTTGAAGGTGCCAAGCCCCGTATCTCCATGTCTTTTCAACTCCCCGATAGACAACTGGCCGTCATAGACGCCTTCCAAAAGGGCGTTAAACGAAGAGTATTGATACAGTACGTGCGGCTGGGCGCACGAAGACAAGAGCGCGGTAATAATGATGGCTAATAGATAATACACCGTCTGATTATATCACCGCGCCAGCGATTATTTCAATTTTCCCGAATAATTATGCCGGTTAAGGGGGGGGCGGTCAGAAGGGCAAAAACTATTCAGCAAAAACCATACAGATTAACAAACGATTGAATTCAGGGGGGATGAGGGATTATCCCTGAAATCCTAAGAATTCCCTGTTATGGCAAGGTTCATTAGCAACAGCCGGCTCTTTAATCTTCTTTTATATAAAACTGCAGTTTGAGGCCGGATACTTCAACTACATCCCCTTCACGGAGCTTATATTGGCCTTCGACGTCATTGCCGTTCACCCTTAGGCCCTTACCTCCGGTTGAGGAGCTGATCGTGTAGCCGTCTTTTTTTCTGTTTATCAGGGCGGCAACTTTGGGCGCGAAAAACCCTTTGAGTCTTATCAGCGAGTTTTGTTCTTTGCCGATTGTGCTTATCCTGTCGGTTACCTCGTACTCCTTTTTCTCTGTTGAGCCTTCGACGACGACAAACCCGCCCATAATGTCTTTTTGTTCCACCTTGCCGGCCTCAGATTTTGGCGCCTTGGCAAGGATTGCTTCCTTTAGTTTTACGTCAATCATAATGGTTTCGTCCATTAAATCTTTGTCCTTCGATTGTTCAGCTGGTTTTTTGGGCTGTGCCTCCGAGACAAAATTAAGCGTATGTTTACCTATTATGATAACGTCGGCGTCGTTGAGGGCGCTGACCGATATCTTTTTGCCATTTACAAAAGTCCCATTCAGGCTGCTGAGGTCTTCTATGTAAAATTGATCCCCTTTCTTAAATATCCTCGCGTGTGCCCCGGATACCGCGAGATTGTCCACATGTATGTCGTTTGTTGCCTTTCTGCCAATTGTTATGACCTCTTTGTCCAGCGGTATTTCTTTCAGGGCAGCTTCTTTAAATTTTAGCAGTATCTTAGCCATTCATTACCTCCTTATCCATTTTATGAGATCATGCATGAATGAAAAAATAGTCTTCTTATAAATATACGCGACAATAACCGTAATATTGTCTCGTCCGCCTTTTTTGTTTGCCAGGTCAATGAGTCTCTCGCACACATGTTTGGGGTCGACGGAGGATCTAACGGTGTGCAGGATTGCCGTATCGGGCACCATTGTGTATAGCCCGTCCGAACACAACAGCAGCGCGTCGCCGTCATAAACGGTCATCTCTTCAATATCAACATCTATGTCCTGCGTAAAACCTAATGACTGTGTGATAACGTTCCTCATGCCGATTTCGTGAGCCTCCTCCTTTGTCATCATGCCCTTGCGGATTTGCTCTGCAACAAGGGAGTGGTCGTCGGTGAGCTGCTCTATGGTATTGCCCCTTATGAGATACAGCCTGCTGTCTCCCGCGTGGGCGATGCTTAGTCTGTCTCCGCTTAGGGCGGCGGCTACTACTGTGGTTGCCATGCCGCTTAGTTTGGGATCGTCCTTTGCCGCATTGTAAATATGCTCGTTGGCTTTTTTGATGGCCGAAACTACCGCGCTGCTTGCGGATGAGTGGCCGCCGGTACCCCCCTTATCCGGAGCTGCGTTTGTGTTTTCACCGTTTCTGAAATAACCGCCGATAATATCGACGGCCATTTTGCTTGCAACCTCTCCGCAAGCTGAACCTCCTACTCCATCGGCAACAACGAAAACCCCCGCTTCCTGCCCGACGGCAAAGCTGTCCTCGTTCTTTGGCCTTTTCATGCCCTTGTCCGTCTGGCCGCCAGCTATTATCCTTATTTTACCTTTCATAGCCTTTCATTTTCACGCGCTTACTTTACATCCGCACACATTATATCAGAATTGGCCGCATTATACAACTACGGTTTTATTATTAAGGCATTTAATTCCGGTTACGGGGGTGCTTCTTTTAGTTTGTTTGATTTATAATAGCGCTGGTATGTTTGCGAAGATGGGAAGATATGAGATCCACAGCATCCTCGGTGAGGGCGCTATGGGGGTAGTCTATCGCGGCCATGACACGATCATAGATAGGGTTGTCGCCATAAAGACCGTCAAAATGGAAAATGTCGACTCTCCTCAGAAAATAAATGAACTCATTGAGCATTTTTACCACGAGGCCAGAATTGCCGGCAAACTGTCCCATCCGAACATAGCCCACATCTACGACGTCGGCCAGGACAATGGCGTGCATTATCTCGTACTGGAGTATGTCGAGGGGATTACCCTGAAGTCCGCCATATCAGAACAGGCGGAGATGCCGCTTTTGGAGAAGCTCAGGATTTTAGCCGACATAGGGCGCACCTTGCACTATGCCCACCAGCGCGGTGTCATTCACAGGGATATAAAGCCGGCCAACATTATGTTATTAAATAATTCTCACATCAAAATAATGGACTTCGGCATCGCCATGCTCACGTCGTCTGCCGAAGGACAGGACATACAAGGCGGGCTTCTGGGAACTCCCGCCTATTTGTCGCCGGAGCAGATTGAAGGGGCAGGCCTCGACAGGCAAACCGACGTGTTTTCGCTTGGGGTACTTTCTTATGAATTCCTCTCTGGTAAAAAGCCGTTTATTGCCGGCACAATCCATGAGCTTTTGGACAAAATACTCAATTCTGAGCCCACTTTGCCGCATAAAATCAACCCGCGGCTTGACGAATCATTAGGCAGACTTATTATGAAGGCCCTTGAAAAGAAAAAAGAACGCCGCTGCCAGTCCGCGAGCGAATTTGCCGACCTTCTTGAACTGTATGCCGGCCAGATGGATATGGAGCGCACTCAGAACATCTCCGGCATCGGAAACTACGACAAGAGGGTCCTCGCCGAAACTCTCAAAAAAAAATACACCTTTTTTTCAGATTTTACCACAGAAGAGCTGCTTAAAATAATCTCTATCAGCACATACAAGACCTATAAAAAAGATGCCAGTATCTTTAACGAGGGCGATATAGGTACAAAGATGTTTATTTTAATCTCTGGAAACGTAAGAATCACAAAGGTTTTTAAAGATAACAAGGAGGAAACCCTTCTGGCGGTGCTGAAGGCGGGAGAGTGTTTTGGCGAAATGGCGGTCATGGACGCCTCCCCGCGGTTTGCCGCCGCAACGGCCGACTCCGACTGTGTTACCATAGCCATAAGCGACGTTATCCTTAGAAACTCCGAGCCTAAGCTCTGCCTGAAACTCTACAAGAACCTCGCGGCAGTGCTTTCAGAAAAACTTCGCAACAGCGACATGAAAATCAACGAGATGTGGGGCAGGCTGAAACAATCCGGCGGCGAATGACCATCCAATAATTGCCCAATAACTGATAGCGGGTAAGTTCGAAAATATAGGGAGTAATACTTCAGGGACAAATTTTATTGCCCGCGGCGACGGCTCCATATGAAATAGAGTTGTTAAGGATGATGTATGAAGCCTTTGACATTTCAATTCCCATTCGGAGGCGTTTGGAATCGGCAAATTGTTTTCAGTAATTCCAAGTAAATCTTCAAGTGTGTTTCCAATACCACCGGCATTCCCATGTCTGGCATTCCTTATCCATCCACTGTTTTTTATCTCAATAAGCTTATCAATGAGTTCTTCTTTTGTGTAGGTCTTCATTTTGGCGGCCTCCAAAAGTCTAAAAGATATTCAAACGTAACTCCCATAGTAATATAGTTGCTTGGCCAACCAAAAATGCCTATTTTGTTTACAATGTTTGTCCTATCCCAAATAATGATATTCCTAAGTTCATATCCCCTGCGTCTTAGTTCCTCTACCAAAGAAATATGTATAGTAATTCTTTCATTTTCCCACCACATATCGGAGACATTAATAACACAATGAGCCTTGGGTTTTAAGAGCGGCAAGATGGATTCAAAAATATCACCCATAACTAAAGTGTAATCATCCAGTGACATTGTCCCTAAATCTCGTTCATCCTGGGAATATTGCTCCACTTTATTGAGTTGTTCGTTCTTTCTGTCTCGTCTTGACTTATTTTTCCTCTGGAGGTTTAGAAGATTGGCATATGGCGGGGATGTCCAGATAAGAGATATAGTTTCTTCTTTGAAATATTCGCGGATATTCCTCGTATCGTCCTGAATAGGAATCTGTTTTGACATATTAAGTAGATCCCCATTAGCGAGACGGGCATTGCAAAGTTCTATATAACCTGACTGCAGGTCAAACCCTACCGCGTTTCTATTGGTGTCTCTGGCCGCAACAAGCGTTGTTCCACTTCCGACAAAAGGGTCAACCACTAATTCGCCTGCGTGTGTAAATAGCTCTATCACTTTTCTGGCAAGTGCAATTGGGAATGTGGCAGGGTGGGCGGTTTTGTCTCTTACATCTCTCTTCTCGTAGTTGAACTGCCATACGCCTATTTGATTTTTAAGCCATTCTTTAGCCGTCAGACAGTTAATATTAGTAGGTTTACATTGGCAAAGGCGCTCATAGCTGATATCTAATAAACTCTTTTGCTGAATCTCAACTTCCATAAATGAGTCATTATAACAGCAATCTGATGATTTACTCAATGCGGCATTTACAGGGCAAACGCATTAAGGAAATAGAGCGCAGAAATTTCATGCGGGTAGCTCCGGTAGAGGGTTTCCTGGATTCCTGCTTTCGCAGGAATGACATATTTAGGTGTTCACTTGTCCTGCCTTGTCTGTCATTCCCGCGAAAGCGGGAATCCAGAATAGGGAATTTCTATTAAATTTTTCTAATGCGTTTGCCCTGATGCGGCATTTAGATTCTGTCAAACCAAAGCAAAACCGGCCTACCAGGTGTTTGTAATAAGATACACCCTGTGAAGTCCGCTGATGCCTTTCAGTTCGAACAGGCCTACGAGCCGTGTTTTTATTCCTTCTATTTTCAAGGCGTCCTCAATCACGTGTTCCGTTACTAAGACACGGTCAACCAGCGGCAGTTCCTCTTTTTTCATTCCGCCTTCAAGGGGGATTAAATCCTCCCCCTTGACGCCCTCCACGCGAAACGTCATATTGGTGGCAACTCCAAGCCTGTCCCCTTTGGCGTCTATTCTCGTCTCGCCCTGGTTTATGGCAAAGCGCAGCTGAATCCTCGCCGAGTCGTCCTGGGTCTCGTTGTGCGCGGCAATATCTTTCAGGATGGTAAAGGCAAAACGAATCGAGTTGACTACCTTTGGAAAGGTTATCAAGAAACCGTCGCCGGTGCTTTTCATAAAACGGCAGCCCTCTTTTGCCGCTATTGGGCGGACCTTCTCTGTCAGTGTCTTTGTGAGATCCAGCGCAAATTGGTCGCCGTACTTATTGGCTATGCCCGTGGAGTTGCACAAATCAAGGACAAGGATTGCCTCGGTCTGGATAGACCCCTCAGGCAGCACGAATCCCATCATCGTCCTCATGGCCTGTTGCTGCTGTTGTTGCTGCTTTCCTTCGCCGGTCTTAAAGACCCTTCCGGTTATTTCCTTGAGGGCATTGACCGCCTCCATGCGCACTTCGTCTTCGCTGTCGTCAAGCATTTCTTTTAACTGGGGAATCGTGTCGGGATTTTTTAATTTGCGAAGCGCCTTTACAGCGCCCACCCTGACGCGTTTCTCACTGTCGGAAAGCAGGACTAAAAGCGGCTCAATAACTTCGGGGCCGCCTATTGAGGCAAGCGCGGAGGGGATGACCCATTTTATTTCGCTGTCGCCAAGCACAGAGGAAAGAGCCGCCACTGCGCGCTTGTCCTTTAACGCGCCAAGCGCCGTAACCACCTTCTCCCTCACCCACCAGTCGGTGTCGTTTAAGGCCGCGATAAGAGGCTCCAGGGCCGCCGAATCAGTAACTTTATTGAAAAACTCCACGGCGCACCGCCTTACGTTTACATCCGAGGAGTCCTTTAACATTGCAATGAAAAACCTGACGATGTTCTCGCCCTTTACCTCCGCAAGCGCGTCCGTCGCTATTTGTCTAACCCACCAATCCGAGTCCTTCATGGCCGCCACAAGGATGTCCGCCGTGCTTGGGTCTCTGACATTATTCAGTACATCTACGGCACACCGCCTTACGTTTACGTCCTTATCCCTCATCAATTTGATGACATCAGGGACAATGCTTGCATCTGCAAGCTGTATGACGCATTCGGTTGACTTTTGTCTTATGACAAGGTCAACATCCTTCAATAGATTAAGCACCGCGGGGGCAGCCCTCTTATCGCCTATGGCCACGAGGGCATCAAGCACGGCACGCTTTAAGAGCGTGTCATCCTCCGACAGCAACTGAGTAAGAGGGACAACACAGTCCGGGTCTTTCAACACTGTCAGCGCCCGCACCGCCTGAATACGCAGAGACAGCGAGGTGTCGGACAAGGCGTTGATTAACAATTTCGTTATACCGGGGGCGTCAGTCTCCCCTAGTATCCTTATTATGTTTTTCTTCTGCTCACTGTCGCTCTCGCCGTACATCGCCATAAGCCTTGGCACGCAAGACTGGCTCTTCAGCGTACACAATAAGTCCACGGCGGCCATTCTGAAATTACTGTCAGTGCTCTTCAGATAATCAAGCAACGGCTGGGCAGCCGCGTCCACATATCTTTTCAGAATGAACTCCTTTGCCATTCTGCGTATTTCCTCGTGAGGGTCGCCGATAAGCTGCAATATGTCCCCCATGTACTGGAAATCGCATAACCTGAAAAGAACCGCCTTGGTCCTTGTCTGATGGAGACGTCTGTTACGAAAGGCGTCGATTATGCGAGGATATGCCTTCCTGCCATAAACTACGAGGGCCTCTACTGCCTTTGACTGGCCGCTTTCAGTCTTGGCCTCATTAAGCTCCGCTATAAGTTTCTTTATTTTTGAGCCTTCGAACACGCTATCGCCCGATGTCGTTACTGTGTGGATTATACCCCTGTAACGGCCGGCAGTGTCTTTGAGGTCTGTCAGCACATAATATTACTTTAATAGCACCGCCCGCCTTTTTGTTTAATAGTGCCGCCCGCCTTTAATAGCGCCGCCCGCAATCATTTCAATGGCCGCGCCCTCACCCCTTTTACCGCTCTCCTCTGTGAGCCGGCGCTTCATTGCCCGCAAGAGGCATGTTACGGCTGTTTTTTCAGATCGTGATTTTCAGCAATCAGCTTGACTACCAGAGAGGATGTGGTTCGCAGCCGTTCTGCCAAAGTATAGAGTATATGGCGAAAGTCTTCCGATGTCTTGTTTATTTCCTCTTCAAGAAAATCTTTGTCTATCAGCCCAAGCTGCACATCCCCTACGGCAGTTGCCGAGGCTGAACGTGGCTGCCTGTCCAAAAAGCTCATCTCGCCAAAAAAATCGTCTTTTTCCAATAGCGCTATGTTCAGACTATCGTTGCCAACCTTTTTGGTGATACGAACCTGGCCGGAGATTATTAAATATGTACCCTCGCCATATCCGCCTTCTTTGATTATCACCTGTCCGTCTTTATAGGTCTCTTTTACAGCTATTCTTCTCATACAGCCACCCTCGCTATTTCTTTTCCTGACATCTATCTATTTTATTTATCAGCAAATTTACACACGATAAGTATATCATATGGTGGTGGAAAATTAAAACACTAACTGATATAATACCTTAATGAACGACTCCGTTACAAAGAATAAAGGCGTGAGACCACGCGTTGTGATAACCGGAGGGGGGTTTAGCGGGCTTTGGGCGGCCAAAACCCTTGCCAATCAGCCCGTTGACGTAGTCCTTGTCGACAGGAATAACTATCACACCTTTTTACCACTGCTATATCAGGTGGCGGCGGCGGAACTTGAGCCGGAGGACATCGCATACCCTATAAGGAGTATTTTACGAAAATACACCAACGTCAGGTTCGTCCTCGCTGACATCAAAAAAATTGATTTAGACAAGCGAATCCTCTACAGCGCCGACTACGCCATATCGTACGATTATCTTATCCTTGCAACCGGAAGCGCCACTCAGTTTTTCGGCACACCGGGCGCCGCCGAATACTCCTTTCAACTGAAGACTCTTGAGCAGGGCATAACCTTAAGGAATCACGTCTTGCGCTGTTTCGAGTACGCCTCCAGGAAAATAGACGACGCCAAAAGACAGCAGCTTCTTACGTTTACAATTGTTGGGGGCGGCCCTACGGGTGTGGAATTCGCAGGGGCACTGGCCGAACTCATCCACGGCCCGCTTAAAAAAGACTATCCCTCTATCGACTTCGATTATGTAAACGTGATTCTTATAGAGGCGGCCAACAGCGTTTTGCTCTCATTTCCTAAAATGCTCCGCGACTACGCCCTTGATAGATTATACCGTATGAAGGTCAATGTCATGCTTGAGACACTTGTGGAGAAAGTCACGCCTCTGACCGTTCATCTCAAAGACAAAGACATCCTGCCCACGCAGACCGTCGTCTGGACTGCCGGCGTTTGCGCTAACCCTATTGCTTCAACATGGGGACTTTCAGCCACGCGAAATGGGCTTCTTATGGTGCTGCCCACGCTTGAGGCCGAGGGGCGGCAGGAGATATATGTCATCGGAGACCTCTCCTCAATGGAAGAAAACAGGCGCCAGCTTCCTATGACCGCCCCGGTTGCGGTTCAACAAGGCGTACAGGCCGCTAAAAACATCCTCGGCAAACTCAAAGGCAAACCGGCAAGTCCCTTTGTATATAAGGACAGGGGGGCAATGGTTACAATCGGGCGCAATACGGCCGTAGCGCAAATAGGCAAAAAATCTTTTACCGGATTTTTCGCATGGCTGCTCTGGCTTATTGTCCATCTGATAAATTTAATCGGCTTTCGCAACCGCTTGATGGTGTTAATCAACTGGTCAATGGATTACCTGTTATTTGAGCGCGCAATCAGGTTGATTCTGCCCTCGCGAAAGCCGCCGATGACGCGCAAGAAAAACCAGACTTGACGGCTTCTGTAAGACACGGCGTTGTGGCCGTTTATATCGTCTTCATTATGTTTTCTGCTGTGGCGCTGTTTTATAATCCCGGAGGCAGGGCTCTCTGGGGGGACGAGGCCGAGACCGCCGTCCTTGCCGCAAATGTTATGAAGTATGGGCTGCCTGTAAGCACAGACGGCAAGAACACTATTACCTTGTACGGCAAGGCGGTCGATTCCAATGTGAACAATGTTTGGACCTGGCGGCCCTGGCTTGATGAGTACCTGACGGCCGCGTCTTTTTCCCTGATGGGTAAATCAACGGCCGCGGCACGCCTGCCTTTTGCGTGTTTTGGGTTTCTCTCTGCCATTTTACTAGCCCGTTTAGTGTATATAATCTACGAAAACCACGAAACAACCATAATAGCCATGCTGTGCCTTATTACATCGGAGCTATTCATCCTTCATGCCCGGCAGTGCAGGTACTATTCAGTTGTGATTTTTGCAGAGGTCTGGCTCATACTGGGACTTTACTGGCTTATCAGGGGACGCGGCGGGCGCGGCTCATTTCATATGGCAATGGCCCTTGCCGTTGCATTTTATTGTAACTACATTATTGTCATAGGAAATATCATAGCCATTGTGTTTACCGCAATCCTCGTGCATGAGCGCCGTCGACGCATTTGGCGTTACGTTATCTCTGGCCTTGCCGCGTTTGCGTTGATGGCCGCGCCGTGGATATTATACGCTAAACCGTGGACACAAGCCGGGCAGCTCAACAACAGGCTCTACATTCCAAAACTCCATTACTATGCGGTAGAGATAAATTTTCACATGTTTCCATTCATATTGTTGCTGATACCTGCCGCGTACTTTATTCTCAGGCGCTTGCCGGGCGGCAAACATATCTCCGCAGAGAAAACGCCTGCAGAGCCAGTTCAAAAAGACGTGGAGACTTTTTTTGTGGATAGTAATACCCCTTCAGCTTGCCATAATTTCGATTATGCCGGGGTTGTTTGTGCGCTATTTCGTACCTCTTATCCCTGTGTTTTGCATCCTTCAGGCTGTGCTGCTTATGAGATATGTCAAAGGCGGCATTTTGAGATATGCGCTCGTTGGGCTTTTGTGTTTCACCAATCTTCTATCCATTTTGGGGTTGTATTTTTTTCGGTATGGCCACAAGCCGGCATTGCCGATAATCAACTTAATGCGCTCTATCGCCACGCCATACACCAGCAGACTGGACGATGTTGCCGCGTTTCTCAACAAAGAGGCAGCCCCGGACGAATCCATTATGGTCTTCGATTCCGAGTTTCCCCTGATATTTTATACAGATATGCAGATAATTGACGGCAGATTTCTCTCAGGCAAGAATATTCCGCGGCCGGACTGGTTTTTTCCGGTTGGCCCGTCATGCGTTTTTGATATGAAACCTGATAATATCCCCGATTATTTGTCGAAAGACTTCACGCCGCTGGAAATCGAAGTCCACAAATCTAAAAGGGCGGGCAGCATCCCCGACCCCGATAAATATGAATACTTCACCGCCAAAGAGAAAGAGAAGTTCGTCATATATAAAAGAAATTCAGGAACGAAATGAACTCTGATAGATGGTTGATGGTTGTCTGGATTCCTGCTTTCGCAGGAATGACATATTTTTTATGGAAGCAGGGAATATGACTGGATTGTTGATCAGAGTCGGCAATGTCAGAGGATTTGAATTTTCTTTTTCTGTCATTCCTGCGAAAGCAGGAATCCAGTTTTTATTAGAGGATTTAACTACAAAAACATTTAAAAGAAACCCGCGCACGAAATGAGTACCCCCGCAGATATTAAACACATATATCGCGTGGCCGTTTGTTTGGCTGTATTGCTATTTACCGCGTTTATGCTCTTTTACAACCTCGGAGGCAGGCCGCTGTGGGGGGATGAGGCCGAGACTGCCCTGCTTGCGTTGAATATTACAAAATATGGCCTGCCGGTAAATACAGACGGCAGAAACACGATTACCCTGTACGGCCAGGATGTCGATTCCAATAAAAACCATATCTGGACATGGAGGCCGTGGCTTGGTGAGTACCTTGCGGCGGCGTCATTGTCTCTTCTGGGCAAGTCAACCGCCGCGGTACGGTTTCCTTTTGCCGCCGCCGGGCTCATGTCTGTTGTTGCCCTTATGTTTTTGGCCTTTCGTATCTCCGGCGATTACGAAAAGGCTGTGCTGTCAACCATTATATTTGCCACTACCGAACTGTTTATCCTCCACGCCAGACAGGGACGCTACTATTCGCTGATTATTTTCGGCCAAATATGGCTCATTTATGGGCTTTATCTTATTTTAAAAAGAGATACTATGCGCGGTGTTTGGCACGCCGTCGCGGCGCTGTCTCTACAGTTCTACTGCAACTATGTCGTGGTGCCCGGCAATTTAATCGCCATAGGGATTTGGGCTGTTCTCATACGCAGGCGCTATCATTGGCTCTTTTACCGCCTCGGAGTTGGGGCGCTCCTGTTTGTATCCGCCTGCCTGCCGTGGCTTTTATACGCGAGGCCCTGGCGCCAGGGTGGTTACGCGGCGGGCGGGAATTTCATACAGGGGCTTTTGGTTTATTCCAAGGAGATACACTTTCATATTTTTCCAATTACCTTATTAATATTGCCAGTTATTTATCACATTTACCACCGTGCCAGATGCGTCCCTGGCGCTGCCCCCGAAACGCCTATTGAGGCAGATATAGGGAAATTGCTTTGGCTCTTCGCAGCCTTACACGTCTTTGTCGTGTCGTTTGGGCCGGGGCAGAACCTTCGCTATATTACTCCGTTATTACCTGTATTTGCGATTATCGAAGCGGGACTATTAATGAAATACGTCAAACCCGCCCTCGTACGCGCTGTCTTAACGATAGTGCTGGTAGCTTCCAATTTTGTCCCGGTTTATTCGGCCTACCCGCTTGCCGGCAGGCACGGGGCGAGGCTGACTATCGTGGATTTGATTTCAGATATTACGGCACCCTATACCAATCGTCTTGAGGACGTAGTAAAATTCCTCAAAAAGGAGGCCGCTCCTGATCAGTCTGTTTTTGTTTTCGACCCTGAATTCCCGCTTATTTTTTATACGGATATGAAAATCATTGACGCTCGGTTAGTCAATAGTTTTCCCGTGGACAAATTGCCTGATTGGGTATTTCCCGTAAGCGCCTCGGGCATCTCCGGCAAGGCCGCCATAGCCCCTTCTGAAAGTTTAAATAAATACTACGACGCCGTTTCTATACCCGTCCACAACTCAAACAGAAGGGGAGGCGTCCCCGAACCGGACGTACACGAATACCTTACCAATCAGGAGATTGTCCAGATGGCCGTGTATAAAAGAAAGGGCATGGCGCGATAATATGTCACGGATTGATTACAAGGCAGCGGCGGCGTATGTGTTCATTTTATTGCTGGCCTTTTTTTTGATATTTTATCACCTTGGCGATAGGCTCATGTGGGGTGATGAGACCGAAACCGCGCTTCTTGCCGTAAATGTTGCGAAGTATGGCCTGCCCAAGGTTTCAGACGGCGTAAACACCGTTACCTATATGGGGGAGAACATCGACGCGGATAAGTACGGCAACTGGACATGGTCGCCGTGGCTGTCCGAATATCTGGCCGCGGCGTCTTTCAAATTATTCGGACAGTCAACCGCCGCGGCGCGCCTGCCTTTTGCCATAGCGGGATTTTTGTCTGTGGCGCTTATAGCGTTTGTCGTCTATCGAATATATGGCAGCCATGAGATTTCCGGTATGTCGATGTTGTTCCTGTCAACCTCGGAGGTCTTTGTCCTGCATGTGAGGCAGTGCCGTTATTATTCTTTGGTAATATTTGCGGAGATTGTGTTTATTTGGGGTGTTTACATGCTGTTAAAGGGAAGGAGGGCGGCAGGGATTGCGCTTGCGGCGGTTGCCCTTACGATTCAGTTTTATAGCAATTATATAGTTGTTTCGGGAAGTGTGGCGGCGTTTGTTGTGCTTGCCGTTATTATTTACAAGAGATATGACGGGTTTTTGCGCTCTGCCTCTGCCGTATTTTTATTTTTCACACTGGCGGCTATGCCGTGGATAGTCCATGCCAGGCCCTGGCGGCAGGCCGAATATGCCGGCAGGGAAAATATCGTTGAAAAAGTCGTTTATTATCTCTGGGAGATGAATTTTCATATCGTTGCCCTTGTAATTTTCATAGTGCCGCTTATATACCTGCTTATTACATCCCCAAACGAAGGCCGTCAGAGGCAGCCTGCCGAAGATGTAGAGACCTTTTTGTGGATACTGATTCCATCTGTGGCGGCCACTGTTTCTTTTGCGCCCGGGGTATATCTGCGTTATCTCCTGCCATTGCTTCCGGCAGTCTTTGTCTTACAGGCGGCCATATTAAAAAGATACATCGGCGGTAAAATAATTCGTTATACCCTTGTCATCATTTTATGTCTTACCAACTATGCGGCTTACTATCCACTTTATCCTATAAAATTACTCGACCCGTCAAACATACCATTTAAAATACATCAACCAAGGCTCTCATTAACAACGCTTATACAGGAGACGTACACCCCGTATGCCGACAGGCTCGGGGATGTCGTAACATTTTTAAAAAAAGAAGGTGCCACAGGCCAATCTGTTTATATTGCCGATTCAGGAATGTCCTTAATATTTTATAACGGGATGAGGATAATTAACGCTAAAAGTGAGAACATGGGAAATCTGAAAGAACTTCCCGATTGGATATTTACAGAGAGCGCCGCGGTACAGGCCAAAAAAGCCCCCCCCATGTATCCATCCAAAGAAATTGCCGATTATTATATCCCCATATCGCTGAAAGTTCACGCATCAGGCAAAAGCGGAAGCATCCCTGAACCTGATATGCACGAATCCTTTACGTCAAAGGATATGGAAGACATGCTTGTCTTCAGGAAGAAGGCCGATATTTTTACACACAATTGACACCATAAAGTTACCCGGAACCTGGGAACCACCAGTTTATCAGGGCAGGTGACGGGCAAGAGTAAAGAATTTAACTTGAGCGATAACGATGTAAATCTAACGGGATTCGCGCACTTCCAGGCGGCGGCGATAGGAATTTTATAATGCGTTATTTAATAAAGAATTTAAGGAGCGCAGCCATAGCGGCTAATTGGCCTATCCAAAAGAGGAACATCCATTTGACATTCTCTTTGCCAGATTTCTCTATCTTAACACTCAGTTCAGAACGTACTTTTTCTATCTCGACGCGCAGTTCAGAACGTACTTTTTCTATCTCAAGGCGCAACTTGCCGGACTCTTCAACAAGACGGCGTTCAAACCGCTCTTCGGCGATGGCGATAGCGTCTTTCCTTGCCCCTAAGT
>JADFXO010000259.1:509-5773 GCA_015233485.1 Nitrospirota bacterium | reverse complement strand
GTGCTTTATTACCTGCCGGCCATGGAGCTTGCGAAACTGGCGTTTAAAAACGGCCTGAATCCCGATACTATTAAGAGTACAATGTATGAGGTCCAATGGCAGGCCGGTATGTCCAGGAAAACATTCGACGAAAGGCTTTTTGATGAAATCAACTATGTCATTTTTGATATGCGAGGCGATGGAACTATTAGCGCTATTGACGGCAAATGGGCGTCCTTAGAATCGTCATAGCGTTATTATGCGCGGGGGGTGTGTTTTTTGCCGCCTCTGCCGTTTGCGGCGAGCAGGAGACGTACAGGGTTGGCGTGCCTTTAAGCCTTGGTATCTGTGAAAGGCAGCAGGATGGGCAATATCGGGGCTTTGCCGTGGATGTATGGCGGGAGATTGCCCTGAGGTCGGGATTAAAATATAACTTAGAGGTCTGCGACAGCGCGCCCGACTGCAATTCGAAGTTTTTTTCCGGCGGCCTTGATATAGTCTTACTGGGTATTGCGCCCTCAAGGAAAACCGCGCAAATGGCCGTGTTCAGCCGGCCATATTTTATCTCGGGGCTTAGGATTATGGCGATAGATAAGCTGCATGATAGGTTTTTGGATGATATTGAGGCGCTGTCGGCCTTGTACTCGCCAATAGTGATGCAGTCGGCGCTGGTCTTTATTGTTTTCGTTTTTATGTTCGGCAACATAGTGTGGCTGCTGGAGCGCAAAGGCGACTCATCTATTTCACGCAACTACAAAAAAGGTATCATGGAAGCAATGTGGTGTGTGCTTGCTATTAAGACAACCATCGGATTTGGCGATGTGGTTCCAAGGAATTCTCACGCCCGTCTATTGTCCATATTGATATGGCTTATCGGGCTTCTTCTGATTGATTTGATTACGGCTGAGGTCGTATCCGAATTTTCGGCAAACAAGGTAAAAAGCACTATTGTCGGAATCGAAGATCTCAAGGGCAAAAAAATTGCCGTAGTCAACGACAATATAGCAATTTCAGAACTAAAAAAAATAGGCGCCGATGTTATCGTTAAACCTACGTTGGAGATGGCATACGGGGAGCTGAAGGCAAAGAAAGTCGATGCCGCGGCATTCTATGCCGGCGTAATCTCTGGCTATGTGAAAAAGGCGTCAGAGGACGGCCTGTTCGTTAAGGTCATTCCCGGCAGAGAGGACAACCGCTATGTCTCAATAGCCATAAAGAGGAATACCCTCCTGAAAGACCCCGCCCTGCCCGGCAAAATAAACCACACGCTTGACGACATGTACGAAGACGGTTATCTGTCGTTTCTGAAGTCGAAGTGGCTTGAGGCTCAGGGCAGCTCATTTTAAGGTAAGATGTTTGCGAAGCATGTGTGGATACCCGCTGCTTGCGGCGGGGTGTGTCATTTCAAAAAGAATTTAAGCATTACAGCTATGGCAGCTATTAGTATGCAGATTTGACTTGCCCAGAAAGCCAGCATCCATTTAATGGAATCTGTTTTGGACTTTTCTATTTTTAGTTCAAGTACAGATTTCACGTTTTCAAGGTCAGACTTAGTGGCGGCCTCACGTTTGGCCTGTTCCGAGACCTCGTCAAAAGCCTCGATGAGCGCTTTTGTTTCCTGCTCTCCGAGCTTGTCTTTGAGCAGTATGTATAATTCCATTGTCTTTGTCATAGCTTATTTAACCTTCACAAACCGATAACTAGACAGCGCAGTTTCCACCTCTTCAGTAACAATCCGGCGCACTTCGTCCCTGTCCGGCTTCGTTGCGAGTTCTTTCCTGATAGGCTCTATCTCTTGTTTGAGCATAAAGCGGACTTCGTCACGATCGGGCTTTGCCGCAAGCTCATGTCTCATTTCAGACTGTTCTTGCTTAACGTCAGCTAAGTCCTGTTTCATGCTCTTAATGTTCTCATTCATAGAAATCAATATCGCGTCTCTCTCTTCATCTGTCATAGCCTTGCCCTCCATACCTCTACAATATCACAAATAAGACGGGCTGTCATAGGCAGGCGGCCAAACAAACCCATCCGGCGGCACAACTCAAGGCACCGCCACTACGTCCGGCACGATAGTAACCCTTCCCTCAAAAGTTCTTATGATAACTTGACATCCCCAATATACCGGAACAATTAAAGTTTTGCACCATATAACCGATATAGTATTGAATAGGGTTAGTCTGCTTCTAAAAGTCATAAGGAGGATACAATGAATATAAGCGGTTTAGGTGGAGGTATGCCACGGATATCGTCAGGTGCGAGCAGCAAAATGCAATCTCCAGCTCAGAATGTTCCAAATATAAGCTTGCAGCAAAGTACATCTCAAGGTACGACACCTGCAAAGACATTAGCGAAAAGCCTTAACCTGATAAACAGTTTGGGCAATGAAAATGGGAAAAATGGTAATTCCATTAATATCTATGTCTAAAGCCAAATATGTTTGTTTGCCCCCTGCCGGGGGCAAACAAACTATCTACGATGGGCAATAAATCACGTGCAAGCCAGACTTCAAGCATAAAAAGATAATATACTTCGGGCCTAAAACAATATGAGTTCAGGCAGCATCTTCCCCATTGCTCCATCGCCGTCGACCCATAAGTGAGGGAGGCCTATGTCTGAAAGCCACTGGATACCATCTTTTCCTTTCAGCATGGCGATTGTGGAGACGCTGCCGGCTACAATGCACTGTTGCGCCAGCACACTTACGGAGGATAACCCGCGTACAGGCCAACCGGTGAGAGGGTTTAAGATGTGGCAATATCGTTTGCCATCCACATCGATGTATCTCTCGTAGTTGCCGCTTGTTGCCAAAGAGCCACGCGCGACGTCTATTGTGGTTATCGCTGTATCGGGTATTGCCGGATTGCGTATTTCTATATGCCAGGGTTCACCGTTTGGGTTTGGACCAATGACGTTTATATCGCCTCCTAAATCTACCAGCCCATGATCGATTCCCTGTTCCTTACAAATGCCGGCGGCCCTATCCGAGGCGTACTCTTTGCAAATTCCGCCGAAGTCAAGTTCCATTCCTGGAATCGTAAAAGTAAGCCGTGGAGGTTCCCATATGACTTTTTCTAAACCTATAAGAGGTAAAATCCTATCAAGAGTTCCCTGCTCCGGCAATATGGGATGAGAAAAATTCCATGCTTTACGCAGGATTCCCGATGTAATGTCAAACAATTTGCTACTTTTTCGATAGCAGGACCATGCATAATCAAGTATACCGGCAGTCTCTTCGTCGACGTCAATAGCGGCACCATGTTCGGCGGCAAGGTTGATTTCAGATAAAACACTGTCTGCCCGGTATCTTGAATATCGGGCCTCTATTCGGAGGACTTCAGATATGGCGTATTTAGCAGCTTTATTAGCCTTGTTACGAGTGGAATAGATAAAAAGTGCACATGAAGTACCCATGGCAACAAAGGGAAAGCTGAAGAGTTTAAGTGTTCTCATTTTACCCTATGTCCTTATTTTTGGGAAAAATGATTTACAAACCCGATTTATTTGGGTATAATTGTCACAGCACAGGTAATGTAGTTTATTTATCGGGCACACACTGGCACACGGGCACACTTTCATCTATATGGAACCTATCAACTGTAATATTTGCGCGGCTGACGATACCCAGCCTGTAGTATGCCAAAACGGCTATGATATTGTCCAGTGCAAACGCTGTGGGCTTGTCTATGTGCACCCTCGCCCTGAGGCCGATGTCTTGTCAAAACTCTACGACGGTTATCATCAAAGAAACGGCAAGGACATTCATTCGTGGTCTGTCCTTATGAAACTGATTTATAAGGAGTGCGCCGGTATGCTTACAAACGAGTTTCCACGCGGCGCGGATGTACTGGACATAGGCTGCGGTTATGGCCATTTTGTCTCTGTGATGAGCGACTTAGGGTTTCGGGCATCAGGCATAGACCCGTCGGCCGATGCGGTAAGGGCCGCCCTGCACAACGGGCTTGACGTGCGCTTATCGACTGTGGAGGACCTCTCATTCGGGGAGAACTCCTTCGACGCCGTAACCATGTTTTATGTCCTTGAACACCTCCGCGACCCGCTTTATGCCCTTAAACGGGTGTTTCATATACTAAGGCCAAACGGGCTTCTCATCCTACGGGTGCCGCACACAACTCCGGTAGTCAAGGCATTGTCGGCGTTTAATATAAAAAATAATCTCTATGACGCGCCATTTCATCTTTATGACTTCTCACCGGAGACACTGAGGCTCATATTAACCCTCTCTGGTTTTTCATCTATCCTGATAACGCCGGGGGCGCCGACAGTCCCCCATGTGTTTGCTGAAATGCTTGTCTCGCGGGCGGCGTCCACTGCAGCGCGGCTGATTTATAAGACAAGCGGCCTGCTGATTGGCGGTGTGAGTAAAAGCGCCACCGCGGTCAAACCGTTATCTGGCGCAGAGGCCCGTTGATGACTTTGACAACCCGGATTCTCAGGCACACGGCCTTATTGATTTACAAATACCGCTTCGTCATAATAGGCATTTCAGCCCTCAGCGCCGTGTTTTCCATATACATCATATCAAAGATAACGCTTAAGACCGATCTAATGGACGTATTCCCTGCAAATAACCCGTCGATGCGCCTTTTTGCTGATACGCTGAATGATTTCGGCACAATGAAGGCCCTTACTATCGTCTTTGAGGCCGGGCCGGGCGGCGACATAGAAAACCACTTTGCGACAATAGAAAAAATAGGCAGCGCCCTCAGCGCTTCCCCCCTGATTGAGGATGTTGACTATAACATATTCAAAAATAAGTGGGATTTTATGGTCAAACACTTCCCGCTTTATCTGAATAAACAGGGCGTTGAGACGCTGAAAGCCCGCCTTAGCCCCCAAGGGATTGCAGCACAGGTAGAAAAAAACTATAAAATCCTTCAGGAGCCTCTGTCCTCCATCCCCGAAGTGAAGATGATAGAGGAAGACCCGCTTGCGCTCAGGACAATTCTCAATTCGGCAATCTTAAAAAACGGCGCGGACAAGATGGACGTCTCAAGCGGGTTTTACGCATCGAAAGACCACTCAATTGCCCTTATGTTTGTCAGTCCGCGCGGCTCAAGCCGTGATGTCGGATTTGTGAAATCATTGAGGCGCGAAGTGGAAACAATTGTGTCGAAAAACTCCGATGGCAGAGAGGGCGGGCTGAAAATCGGCTTTACCGGCGCATACACCATCGCGTGGGAGACACGCCAGTCCATGGACAGTGACATAGGCACAAGCACTGTGTCATCGGCAGTCCTCGTTTTTCTTATATTTCGATTTATATA
>JADFXO010000259.1:0-455 GCA_015233485.1 Nitrospirota bacterium | reverse complement strand
ATTTGCGGCCGCATATTTTCTTTACGGCTCACTAAATATTATAACCAGCGTGGTAACGGCGATGCTCATTGGGGTTGGGATAGACTATACGGTGCATTTTTACGACAGGTACTCAAGCGAATACGCCTCAACGGGCGACCCCTGTGGCGCGCTCGTTACAACCGTATCAAACACCGGCAAGAGCATCATCACAGGTTCGCTTACTACCGCGGCGGCATTTTTCAGCGTGATTGTGACCAGCTTCAGCGGGCTTCACGAGATGGGCGTGGTAACGGGTATCGGCATTGTCGGCACACTGGTGACGACGATTATCGTGTTGGGGGCGCTGCTGGCGGTTTCGGTTCGCTTTATGGATTTAACGCACAAGCGCGGCAGGCAATCCACATTCATGGTAGAGAGCCTGCCGGATTTTTTAATGAGAAACTCTAAACTTTTCCTGTTGGCCCTCATAGCCG
>JADFXO010000258.1 GCA_015233485.1 Nitrospirota bacterium | reverse complement strand
ATCCCCGTCTGTGTTTCTTATCTCCGCAGGCATAAGGGGAATTATCTGTTTCATATCAGGGTGCATTAACACCGCCTGCATTATCTGATGAGCGTAACTCACTTTCCCTTTTTTGTCTTCCTTTCTCAAACACCACGGACAACATATCTTGTCTGAACCAAAATACTCTGATCCATCCATAGAAACTAAATAAGAATTATCTAAAAAACGATAGTATTCGAGATACTTACCCCTCTGTAAAAGATAGAAATATTCATTGAATACCGATTCTATCTCTTTGCTGTCCAGCTCATCCATCACATTTCTCATCTGGTTGTCCTTAGGTATAGAATCTACTTTAAACAATGTCCTCAGATTATTCTGGCGATATTGTGTTTCCATTTTCTTTTGAAATTCAAGCAATGACGAGTCCTGAAAAAACATCATGGCAAACGCGGACATCACCACATTGTGAACGCTATATTGTATCTTGCCCTTTTCCCTATAATCTTCAATCCCCTCCAATATAGAGGAAAACGCTTCCCTTAAAACGCCAAAGGACAGATGTCTTTTTATCTTCACAAACAAACATATCATAAAGATAAACAAAAAATCTAGTGTCATTGTTTTGACACTTTATGGAGATAACGAGCATATTGTGTGCATTTTAGAGGAATATATTATTAAAAGCGCCAATATTATGACACTCTTTGCCGTAGCCTTTGCGAAAATCACTTTCCTTTCTCCTTGTCCCCCCTTTTTATTATGACCACTTGCTTGTTCATTGAGAATTGCTGTACTATCTATAACTGTAACATATCCCCCGTGATTCTTACAATAGTGCCTAAAATAAAAACCATGCAATTTTTACCCATACACTAAAAAGACATTTATCTACTTGTTATTAATGCTTTTATGATACATATAAAAATGTTTATCAAGAGTTATTTTTATTCTTTTTTATTGTTTGTATGTTAAGGACACCATAATACCGGCCTCTCTACTACACACGCGGCTTAACCATCTGCGTGGCTTAAACGGCCTATGTACTGGAAAACCGCTTGTAGAAGTCGGCCAGCAATCGTTTAACTTCGGCCTTATCTTTCTCTGTTGGCTCAGGCGGCGGCTCTGTTTTGGCTGCCAGCTTGACAGGTTCTTTAAATAGCTCCAGTTCTACCTGCCAGCCGTCATTGAACGCCGTCCACGTTATCGCGCCTAAGTGAGCTTTAGGGTCTATCCTTGCGGCCTTTTGCCAATAAGAATAACAGTAGCTTAATAACGCTTCGACGGCCTCTTTGCCGTCTCTTGGTAGGATTGAGGTAACTACCTCTGCCGCCTGTTTCTTGGATAGCAGATATTTTGTGTGCAGCTTGGTAAACAAGGCTCTCTCTGGCTCCGGCAGCGTGGACACGGCAAGGTCATATTCGTCTGTGATTGTAAAATCAGCGGCTATGCTGTCGGTTGGCGGGTCGGGAAGTCTGGTTAGGACGTAAAAGCTAAGGCTCGTTACGGCTCGGCCTGTCTTCTTTTCGGTAAACTCAAAGGATATATCCGTCTTGGCCTGTAGTTCCTTTTGGGCTGTGAGTAAGACACGCTTTCTGAAATTCGCATAAAAATGGTATTGGTCGTCAGGGATTCTTAACACCTTTCGTAATTCCATGACAGTAAACTCACGCTTGCCTATTTTGCCGTATTGTCGTAACAGCTCGTATATCCGAATTGAATATGAGCTATCTAACCGCATGACGTTCTGTAACTGGTATGCCGTAAACCTCTCTTTGAGCTGTAGCAGGTAGGGCTTAAGTCTCGGCGAAAACTCCAGCTCGATATATCCCTTGCCGTTAAAATACTCACTGGCCGACAACCAGCCTACGTCAAGATATGAATCCTCAATAGAGTTATAAAGGCGCAAGGTCTTTATCCTTAAATCTCTTGCAATGTCCCTTATTTCAGTGTGGTATGCTCCGCCGGACACACCAATCATCCCTGTCAATTCCTCTATCGAAAAACGTATCGGCTTAAAATCCGCGTCATCCGGCTTAATACGTGAAATCATGGCAAGTATGATTTTCTGCTCATTCAGCGATAACCGATAGTGCGCCTCGACAAGCTCATTTGCCTTAACCACAAGATTTTTTAGATTCTTTTTTGCCATGACAGAAATCTTAACACAAATATAACAACAACAGCAACAATGTTATAGTTAACACTAAATTTGTTATAGTTCACACTAAATCTGTTATAGTTAAGGCGATATTGACACTAAATTTGTTATAGTTCACACTAAATCTGTTATAGTTCGCCGCGTAGAATGGCTCTGGTAGCCACTTTTCAGCCACTGAAAATAGGAAAATAAAATACTTAAAATATAACAACTACGGCAGTTGTCGTTTCTTGGGGATACGGCAAGGGAAAACAGACTACTAGGGCTGCATGTTGTCCTGTGGTATGACGGGTATGGTTTTCCTGAAATGTTCTAATTCCAACGCCAAGACGGAGGATTATCCCCAAACTGACAACCCTCTTTACATTTTTAAGTCATCGAGAAACTCTGATGGTATATCTTCACTTGTTACAAGTAAGTAATCTCTTGAACGGGTACAGGCTACATATAGCAGGTGGCGTTCCGTTTCATAGACTTCCTGAATATCTGAATCATCGGTAACGATTTCGATTCTTTCCTGAAGCACTATAATTTCATCATCACAAGCCATTACTACGACGGCACGGAACACCAAGCCCTTACCCCGACCACAAGGGGCTTAGTACCCGCTCTTAGGAATCCCCAAGTCAGACGTATCGGGTTCGCCGTGATAATAGAATTTTAGCGTGATAGCAACGTCTGAATGTCCAAGATACTTACAAACTTGGTCAGCCGACAGGTGCATGGATTGTTTCAGGTACATGGCCGTGCTATGCCTTAACGTGTGCGGGTGAATGTTATAGCCCTGGCGTTTTGATTGCCGGTTGATTTCCTGCCAAACAGCTTTGCGGCCATAGGGCTTTCCGGTGGACGTTTCAAACAGATAGACCTTGCCCTGAAACTGATTTATAATGTCCTTGTACAAATCGACCGGCATTTGAACAGTGCGTTCCTTTGACCCTTTGCCGACAACCTTTACGAACACGGCAGTGGCGGCATGGTTGATGTCACAGTCCGACACCTTCATATTAACCAGTTCTGAGACACGACAGCCAGTCCAGAACAGAGTGCAGGTGATTAACCGCATAATGGGCGTGAGGGACAGGGACAGCCGCTTAATATCGTTATAGGGCAGGTATTCATTCGTGGTAACGGACGATTCTGTTTTCACAAGTTTGACTCCCTTAAACACCTGCTCAATGCTGTAGTGAGTAGAGATATTGTGTTCATACTTTTTTAAGAGATAATCCTTAAGCCCTTGTATCCGCAGATTGACGGTGGACGGCTTAAGAGTGCCCTTGAGTGTATTGAACCATGCTAAGACGGATTCTGTGTTTTCAAGCAGCCCTTGAGCGGCTATGTACTGGTGGTATTTTTTGACCCCTTCGGCATATGCTTCTTTGGACAGACCGGCAAGGCCGGAGTTCCTGAACGCCACTGCCCTATCGTTACCTTTTACGATTTCAAGTGCATGCTCCATGTTTAACCCCCTCTTAATCATTATATAAGACATAACTTATCTTTTGTCTTACAGCAAGACTATCTTGTGTAGTTTGTCAAGCTATATTTTTATCGCGGCTTGATACCCCTACATATCCTATGCTATTATGCAACATTGTTTAAAACTTTAAATGTTTAAAGTATTAATGGAGGCTATAAATGATAATCTCTGTGGTGAATATGAAAGGCGGCACAGGCAAAAGCACTGTAGCGACAAACCTTGCCGTTATGTTTGCCGGTAAAGACGATGTCCTGCTGATAGACGCTGATAGCCAACAGTCAAGTTTAGCATGGCAACGAGACAGGCCAGACAATCTAACGCCGTTTTCAGTGATAGGATTACCCACTGGTAATTTACACAAAGAGGTTGAGCGTATCAAGACTAAGTTCAGCGTAATCATAATAGACGGTGGCGGCAGAATAACGGCTTCTGCAAAGGCCGCGGTAGCCGTGTCTGATTTCATTCTCGTTCCTACGGTGGCAAGTAAACCGGACTGCATAGCCACACAGAGATTTTTCGCTGAGGTTGTTGACGAAGTCGCAAGTATTAAGGGCAAAGTTAAAGGCGCTATCCTGATAAATATGCTCAAGGGTACTATCTTCAACCTATCAGGGCAGGAACAGATTAAGACTTTAGGTTATCCAGTCTTTGAATCTTTTTTGAGCCATCGGATTGTTTATCAAGAGGCATTCTCAAAGGGCATGTGCGTTGCGGAGTACGAGCCGAAGGGTAAGGCGTCTGATGAAGTGAGACAGATGTTTAATGAGATAAAGGGGGCCATAGCATGAAAAAGTTTGAGATAGCAGCAAAGACTAAAGATAAACCTGCAGAATCCAAAGAGGATAGGCTTGACAGCTTTATCGCGGGTAACGAACCATTCACTACCATGACCATACAAATCCCTGAACGGTTGAAATTCAAATTGAAAGAAGAGGCGCTGAGGCAGAGAACGACCATGAAAGATTTAATAATCGAGATGTTAAGCAAGAACCTACAGGAGCATTAAAACATTATTTAAAACTTTAATTATATATTTAAAGCTGTAGCTGACCTATAGGCGTATAACACCGACCGGTGCTATACAAAAACCAAAGAAGGCGGCGTGGGACATATCCAAAGAACCTGAAATGATGCGACTTAAAGGGCTGGCCGCTCAAATGAAAGAGGCGGAGAAGGCACGAACGTTGGAGTATCTGAACCAAGACGATAACTCGACCGACACACAATAGACCGTTTTGGTGATAAGGGTTTACTGCAATTCAATGATTGTGGAAATACAAAACAGGAATAGCACCCATGGCCGCAGAGCCGACCAGTAAAAGAGACAAACTCATCTCAAACAACCTAATTGCAGTAAAAACAGTTGTTCCGTTACTTTTTTACCTCAACTTTGAACGCAACTTCCGCTTTGACACGAAATGTTGAAACTTGCTCGTTTTCCATTCTGACATCAAACTCGATAACTCTTATGCGGGTGATACCACTAAGGCTTGTCTGGGCTTCTTTGATGAGGTTCGTTGTGGCCTCTTCCCAACTGACGGGCGACTCTCCTACGAATGTGATAATCTTCGATACCATGCCTAACCTCTGTTAATAAGGTTAACTTCTGGTTTAAGAGTACAACAAAATACGCTTTCTCCAAGAGCAACGCAATAAATCTACCTCTTCTATATCAACCTCCAACGCGTTGATATTTTATTTACCAACACTCAGCAATGAAACAAGTGTTTTTACTAAATAATGTCCTTTTCGACTTTAAACGCGTTATAGATAATATCCCCAGCCATCATATATGCACCGTGTGCTGTTGCATCCAGTATGTCCGCATCTGTCCAACCCAAATGTCTTAACTGCTCTATGTCGCCTTTTTCGACGGCATGACCGTCAAAGACCGATTTCATGACGAAAAGAAGCATCGCCTTTTCCTTTTCACCGAGGGGTGCCATCTCCGGATTTTTCTTTATGGCTTGGATTGATTCAGCACTAAATCCCATATCGAGCAACAGTCTGGTGTTTATATCAACACAGTAGGCGCAGAATGTTTTCATCGATACGAGCATTCGTACCATTGCAAGGAGGGATTTCCCGAGCGTTGGGTGATTCATGTAATAGTTGATACTCTGGAATTGGCGATCGAGCGTCTTAGGGCTGGAACTCAACAAT
>JADFXO010000257.1 GCA_015233485.1 Nitrospirota bacterium | reverse complement strand
GGTAGAATACCCTGTCAACGAATTTATCTGCCTTTTCTTTGATTGCATCGGGGATGCCCTTTTCGATTGTCTGAAACAGGGACTCCCAGTTTCCGGCGGGGGAGACGGACTGCGCCACGCCGATGTCTTTATAGTATTCCTCGCCGTTTATGATGTTGAACAGATCAAAGAGCGGTTTTCTGAATGCGAGGGCCTCAACGCCGAGGGTTGTCTTGCCCATAACGACGCAGTAGTCTGAGATGGCAAGTATCTTATACGGGTCATAGCTGAACACCACGACAGCACCCGGCAGCAGCTCTTCGATTATCTTTTTGATCTCCAGAAATGCGGGATAGGTCACCTGAGGATGCCACTTAAAGACGCATACCAAGTCGGGGCGTTTAAGGTCCTTCAGCATCTCGACCCACACAGAGCGTTCAGTCACAGCGCCCCAGTGTGTGTTGGGCATAAATGCGATTACTTTTTTGTCAGTGGGAATGGACAGTTCTTTTTTGATACTTTTCATCATAGAGGGAAGCGTGAATTTTTTGATAGCGTCGTCGATATGGGTATTTCCGATTACTAAGAGTTTGTGAAATGAGCACTTATGGGCAAGGAGAGTGTCTCTGGTCTGGGCGCCCCAGATGAGATTAGCCATTGAGTATTCGGAGTGGGTGGTGAAATTAAGCATCGGGTTATAGTAGTCGCCTTCCTGGAGGGTAATGTAGGCTATATCATATTTCTTGGCCAGATGTCCGATTTGCTTACCCCACGGGTTCATCTCGTGGAGGGTCAAAAACATATCAGGCTTTTCCTGTTGAATCAGCGCGTCGAGACAGAAATAATCTTCTACATTTCTAATCAGCGATCGATGCTGCTGAAACAATGACCAATGCCTGAAACCATGCCACGAGAAGTTGACGTGTGTCCACTGTTCAAGAAGTTCTTTAGTAGCGGCCTTAATCTTCGCATTAGTCTCTTTGTTAGCGTATTCGATAAGGAATTTACACTTAAAACCGTTTCGAATGACGTCGCCCTCGTATGGATAGTCCACCAACGTGGTGAAAAACAATATCTCCGCCCCTTGCTTACGTGCTTCACCGGCGATAGGGAATAGAAACCTGCCATGATGAGGCAGGGCGTTGAATAGTGCGATCTTTTTACCTTTTAATTTCATAAGTCTCCGTATGGCATATTAATTGACCGCGATACACCCTCACATCATCCTACAAACACATCCACGCGGCGCGACTTAGCTATTATACCCGATTATTTTAAAAGTACACAATCTATACTGACAATCCCCAAGCCGTCCTCATAGAGAAAACCAGCTTGGGGATTGCTAATTCATCTTACAGTCCTGCTGTTTCAGGACTTATGTCCCGTACTTATGCTATTGCATCCAGGGAATCCCTAAATCATGCACTACACTGCCATCCCAGTAGTACATTTCTCCGTCATCCCCAGCCATTATAAAACTACCACCCACCAGCCATTGTACATACATTCTGCTATTTATACCATCTGACCATATCACGTCTTCGAATTTTGTCCCGTACGTGGTATTATAAACAGCGTTTATCCACTTCCTTGCCATAGCAGAAACTTTCCAATAATCCATTAAGACCCAACTGCCAGTAAGGATATTATTATATACCTTACCGTCTGAATACGCTAAAAAAGAATACCTACAATCAGTACCACAATAAGTCTGTACCGTGTAGTATAAGCCTCCTGAATCTGAGCCCGTTGTAAGTCCCATTGGGGGTCCATAACCATTATTATAGCTATTATTCAAATCATTAATATTGCGTAATAAGACTGCGCTTGCCGTATCGTTGTCCCGACTAAAATTAATCGGCAAAGACATATTCGACGACATAGTAACAGTACATAGATCAGAAGTAATATCACTAGTAATATTACTACAATGGGAGGTATCTGGCCAATATGCGACTTGAGAGTTAGTATCTTCCGTTGGAAACAGCGCAACTACCGTACCTGGAGAAAATAACCCGGTACAGGTATTGCCGCTGCAGCTTAAACCCGCGGGGTAGCTTGCTACTGTGCCCGAACCAGTGCCGGTATTCGTTATGGTCAGGGTATAAGATGATAGCGTAAATACCGCGTTTACATTTTTGGCCGCAGACATTGTAACGCCACAATATATACTTTCGATAGAATCGCACCCGGACCAGCTTGTTAAGGAAGAACCTGAATCCGGTGTCGCAATCAGTATTACCCATATGCCTGAAGTGTATGAATCATTACAGGTTGCGCCGCAATTCATCCCGGTGGGGTAGCTTGTTATAGTTCCCGTGCCGGTGCCGGATTTCGTTACAGTAAGCCTATAATCACTTGGTGCTGATTGAAGCTGCAACTTTGATATAAAGGCATTACGAGTACCTTTAAGGGTTTTCTGAAATACTCCGGTCGTTATGGGAAAATCCGACGAGCTTGTTGCTCCGGTAACATAGGCATTATAGTAGGAATCTAATGCTATTGCATAAGGTGTATCGCCAAAAGCATAAACAGTATTACCACTGCCGCCAAGATACGTTGAGTACACGAGCGCGGAGCCGTAGGGGTTAAGTTCTGTAACAAAGGCATTCTGCAATGTGCCTTTCATTTTATTCTGGTAAGCGTCAGATGTCACAGGAAAATCCGATGAGTGTGTGCTTCCGGTAACATAGGCATTGCCTGAGTAATCTATTGCTATGCCAATGCCGGCTTCTCCACCAGAACCGCCAAGATATGTAGAGTACAAAAGCGCAGTCCCCGTGGAGTTTATTTTCGTTACAAAGGCATGTCCACTTGAGGATTTAGCGTTAGTTTGGTAGGCGGAGGATGTTGTCGGAAAATCCGAAGAGTAGGTATATCCGGTTACGAAGGCATTGCCTGACGGTGCTATTGCTATGTCCTGCCCGGAATCACCAATATGACTGGTAGTAGTACTGCCGCTGCCGCCAAGATACGTAGAGTACACAAGGGCAGTGCCGGTTGAGTTTAGTTTTGTTATAAAAGGATTGGCTAAACTTTTCAGAGTAGTTTGATAGGCGCCGCTTGTTGTTGGAAAATTTGCTGAGTTTGTCGTTCCGGTAACATAGGCGTTGCCAGCCCCGGTATCACCGCCATAAAAAGTGTTACCACTGCCGCCAAGATACGTTGAGTACACAAGCGCAGTCCCCGTGGAGTTTAGTTTTGTTACAAAGGCATCCCCATACACGGCTTTCAATTTAGTCTGAAATGCTCCGGCCGTCGTAGGAAAATCCGATGAGTAGGCGGTTCCAGCCACATAGGCGTTGCCGGAGCTATCTACCGCTATTGCACTTCCGGTATCACCACCATATGTACTGGCAGTGCCGCCAAGATACGTTGAGTACAAAAGCGCAGTCCCCATGGAGTTAAGTTTTGTTACAAAGGCGTTAGAGCTTGTTTTGGCCGCTTTAGAAGTTTGGTAAGCTCCGGTTGTTGTAGGGAAATCCGATGCGTAGGTGCCTCCGGTGATGTAGGCATTTCCTGAGGAATCTAACGCTATTGAATAACAGTCGCTTTCGCCGGTGCTGCCGCCAAGATAGGTTGAGTACAAAAGCGCGGTCCCCGTGGAGTTAAGTTTTGTTACAAAGACACTAAAAGAGCCCTTATATTTGATAGTAGTCTGAAATGCACCGGTTGTTACAGGAAAATCTGTTGCGCTTGTAATTCCGGCAATATACGTGTTGCCTGCCGTATCTACTTGTATGCCGTAGCCTGCTTCACCCAAACCGCCGGTGCTGCTTCCGCCAAGATATGTTGAATATGCAAGCGTGGGGTCAATAACTAATGCCTTACTCTTGTCATATCCGGCTACGTTGAAACTAACAAGATTGCCTTTGGCAACCCGATATTTGCCGTTGATTTCCTTCTTCACGCCGTCTATTTCCTGATAAACAAGCGGCTTGTGCATGAGCATTTTACCGAACTTTGAGGCGATTATTAAGTTGCCGTCTTTGTCAACGCTCAACCTTCCCGCCCCCTCGATCTTAAGGGCTATTTGCTTATAATCCGCATCGGGAGCTACGACAAAATCGTACTCAATCTGGCGTTGATTGCCGTAAACAACGAGGTCAATCCCATCGTATATCTTCTCATACTTTACCTTCTGGTATGACGGCACATTTGTACGCCATTTCCCGGGGTTATTCCCGATGAAATAGTTGGATTTACCGGTAAGCCCGCCAAGTCCGGTTATCGTCTGAACGCCTGAGGCGTCCGTGTTGGGATTGACAAATTTTATCCGGATAGATTCCATTTTTACCATATTTTCTGAAAGTTTCCTGTCAGTGGTTGTCATTGACAACACAAATTCCCCCGGTGTCATAAATAGTGTATAGCCCTGTCCTCTGGCTAAATATTTGACCGTCGGGTATGTCTGTCCTTCGTTTGCCTCAAATGCGATTGGAAGTTTCCCGTAAGAATCGGCAATCATGGCATTATCCTCAGATAGCGCTGCTACAGAAACATTAGCACATGCCAACGCGCTGAGGCAAATAACAGATATTAACGAAACTACTACAAAAACAACTTCTTTACATTGCTTTCTACTTCTCATGATTGATCCCTCCTGTTTAATATTGTCATGGTTCAGCATGAATTGGAAAAATCCGATTCACATTTAAGATACTGCAAGAGCTGCTATGCTCACCTTTTATCCTGACAACGCCGGTTATCGCTTATTGCTATATTGTACCAAAATACGCGAAAAAAAATGCCCATCCCATTATTACCCTAAATCCGATATAGAGACAGAAAAAAAGGGGGAAAAGTATAGTGGACCCATTTGTCAAGACAAAAATTTGCCTTTTTTAAGTTACAGCAAGTCCTTATATTTTTCATAGTGTCCATCCCCCAAAGGGAGCGGATGTAACGTCCCAAATCCTTTTTTCCTCCTTTTTCACAATATTTAGCAGTAGTAAAGGCTGTGGTAATGTTAACAACTCGGAGCGTCGTTTGCGGAGAGTTGTTAAAGGGGTTGTTGGAAACTCATCTTTTCGAGTTTTCAATATCCCCGCCATTTCCACAGCCGTCTTTAGTTATTTCTGCCATAGTACACGTCCGCCGGAGTTCTGTAGCCCAGCGATTGATGTGGCCTCTCATAATTATAGAAGTTCAGATACCTGCCTATTCCACTGCGTGATTCACGGACATCCCGGTAGTCTCTCAAATAAACCTCTTCATATTTCAACGATCTCCACAATCTCTCGGTGAAGATATTATCAATTGCCCTTCCTTTCCCGTCCATACTTACCCGAACCCCATTCTGCTCTAAGTATGACACAAACTCTTCGCTTGTAAATTGAGAGCCTTGATCTGAGTTGAATATCTCTGGCATACCTATTGTAAACGCCTGCTCCAATGCCCTTACACAGAAATCCGCTTCAAGGCTGGTCGATAGCTCCCATGATAACACGTACCTGCTAAACCGGGTTCTGTTAACTAAACTGTGTCAGGCCTGATTTTAGCCCTTAACATCAATGTCCAATAATAACCTCCCTTCGAAGAAAATGGCAAGCTGAGAAATTGTTTGACCCCAATTTCTTTGTGGCTGAGTCCATTTCTCCGATATTTTTTGTACAGCCAGGTATATGAGTTTCAAGAGGGCGTTTTCAGTGGCAAAAGCCCCTTTGGTCTTAGTAATCTTGCGTAAAACTTATACCCCTCCCCATTGTCAAGACAAAAAATTAGTCTCTATAAGGTGGATTAATTTATCAGTCTGTCTGTTATTAGTTTTGGTTTCGCCGAAATACACCTCATGTGGTGTCCGGTATCCAAGAGACT
>JADFXO010000256.1 GCA_015233485.1 Nitrospirota bacterium | reverse complement strand
CATAACGACAGCACAATACTTGAAATGGCAACAAAAGGACACGATCTGTTTATGGCTGAAATTGCACCAAACGACAGCCATCGAAAAAACATCCTCGACATGAGACACAACCAGGTGGGTATTGGCTTAGCCGTCGTTGGACGCAGATTTACCTATTGCGAGGAGTATGTCGATAAATATATGGCCATCTATGGGCCCGCAGATAAAAGCGTTGCTCTGGGAACACGGGTTCTCTTTACAGGGCGAGTTCTTTCACCTAACCAATATGGCATGTACATGGCTGCAATAACTTTCGACGCTGTCCTTGTTCTACCGCCGGACCCAAAAGCACAACCCCATCTTTACGCCGACCGGGGATCGGCCAATGCCGTTTCGCTTCCCCCCTGGGAATTCGCTCATGAGGGTAATTCCTACGACTTAGAAAGCGGAGCCTTCACCATTGCTTTTACCGCTCGTCAACCTGGTTACTATTATGTCATTTTTTACCTCAGAGAAAATCCCTCCACCATTCCCTACGGGCATCCGGATAATATATCGTCCGCCGATGGTTTTCCTGGCGGGGCTCAGGTAATCAGGGTGCATTAAACCGGACAACAATGTCTTTCAAGCTGATTCACACATTCCGGGTACCATATCGTGAATTTTCAGTCTTCACCGGGAATTGCCGTTTATAAATCAGTAATATTGACTCATGTTTACTCTTTATGATACTCTTTGTTACTTGTAATCGTTTTTAAGAAGTGTCAGGGATTATGATATACAGGGTAACAAGCCGGTGTGGTGGAATTGGCAGACGCGACGGACTCAAAATACCTTGTAGGATATAGTAAACACGCCATTCTACAACCCATCTGAACGTATATTGATCGCATTCTTAGTATTTCAATAATCCAGTTTAGCAATAGCATCTTTTAGATACTCTTTGTTTAGGTGTGCGTAGATTTCCGTAGTTGTAATAGACGTATGCCCCATAAGCTCTCTGATAGTCATCATATCCACGCCAGACATTACGAGATGACTTGCAAAAGTATGCCTCAAATCATGGGGCCTGAACTGGCCTAACCCGGTACGCCGTAAAAATTCCTTCATCTGTCTACCCATCTGATCCAGAGATACACCATTGATAATTCTTCCCACACGTCCGCTTTGTTCATCCAGGATAGCTTGAAGTTTATAGTTTACAGGTATGGCCGTAACTTTGTACCCCTTACGCCGGAAATGGATATGACCGCCTTTTATGTCCGACCACTGAAGGTTGTATATCTCTTCTCTACGACCACCCGTATAGATGTAAAGAGCAAATATCAAACGATATCTCTTGTTGCCTCCGATAACGTCAAAGTCTTTCTGTATCTGTTCGGAAGAAAGAAACCGGACATGGTCGGTATGGTGCTTAATTTGAGGAAATCCCTGGAATGGGTTTTGTTTCAAATACTCCCATTCTACCGCCTTTGAGAAAGCCGCTTTAATGTGTCTTAATTCTACATTGATAGTCGTAGGTTTATTCTTCCGGCCACGGCAATAATCTATATAGGAGTCCAAGTCCTTCTTTTTCAGCGTTGATATTTCACGGTTCTTTCCGATAACATCAACAAACTTTTGAAATCTTAACCTGCTACTTGTATTATATGACAGGTTCTTTTCCGCCCACTTTTCGTACTCTGCTATAAATTCACTGAGGACTTTGTTCTCTCCTCTATCCATAACAACCAGTTTGCCCTTAAGAGCTTCCCGCTGAAGCTGGTTAAAGCGTACTTTGGCCTCCTTCTCGTCCGTTGTTTGCAGAGATTTCTTATCAGTTCGGCTTATTTGAACGTACCACACACCGTTTATCCTTTGAAATAGCCTCATACACTCACAATCAGCCGCTCATATAGGCCAATGAATAAAGAAGCATCATCTACTTTTTCGATAACGACAACCAATTTTCCCTTATCTTTACGGCTACTTACAGTCATAGCACATCCATAGAACCTTTATTATTTACACAATGAACTAAATATGTTATGGTATAAACAGGGGAAAGAAGTGTTTTGCATAGTATAGTAAGCATAGGATTATTGTATATCACATGTTGTATACTTTGTCAAGACCTTTTTTGATAATTATTTTTCACAGGAAGTATACTTTGACAAGAATTATTTCAAATTTTACTACTATGATACTAGATAGGATAAAACTTGCTTATGGACTGCAAACTGACATAAGCTTGTGTAAACGGCTTAATATCAAACAAAACACGCTATCTAACTGGAAAACAAGAGACACTATAGACCTCAAAATTGTTCTTTCTTCTTGTGAAGACCTAAACTATGATTGGGTTATGAAAGGAATTGGAAATATATTTTCAGAGCATATCCCTAATACACCAAACCCTAAAGACATACCAAAAGAACACATCATAACCTTTATTAAAGATTACTGGAACAAAGCCGACGATGACGAAAGAAGTTGGTTTAAGGTTCAATTTATGAAAAGCTTCCCGGACTACAAGGAGTGGCTAGCGTCCAATAAACTTATTTAAATTTTTTATTGCTTATAACATTAACTTTGAGCTATAAGGGATGAGTGATAAGCAAAGGAGTGCTACATGGACAACAAGCTGCAAGAAGTTTTGCTCACAGAATATGAAACAATGCGGAGTGAAATACGACTATATATCAACAAATTATATATCGGGCTGTCTATTATTACCGGGCTAATTTCTTTTGGTTTATTCAAATATAGTCCGGAGAAGGGCGGTTTCATTTACATTTGGATTCCCTATATTGTCGCAGAGACTATAGGACTTATGACAATGGTGAGCTTCTTTATTAATAAGACTGCGGGATACGTAAGGTTGCTGGAGCATCGTCTCGCTCGAAAGTATGATACCAATATACCAAATGAAACGAACATACACGATAAAACGGCCGTTTATCTCGCCCCCATGTTTTGGGAAAGTTTTTATGCTGATTACAACATGAGGCGTGATGAGGGAAAAACGTTTAACAGTCTCTTTTTCTTCGCAATAGTGCTGATGATTTTTCCCGGCCTGATAATGCTCTGCATCATTATGAACTTCGGTTATCAAGAGGCCATAAAATGGGATATTCTTGCTCTGTTCAGATCAACGGCAAAGCCCCCGTGCATAATTACTGGCGTGGCATATTTAATCACTGCGTCCTTGTCAGTGGTATCAGCGGGTTATCTTTATTGGTGGGTAGGAACAGCCAACAGACAAAAGATTATCGCGATAAACGAACTTTTACTGGCAAAAATGGAGTCGGATGACATACGGCTTTGACTCTGGTTTACGTCATTCTGTAACATAACATAAATTAAACTTGTAAACTGATAATCCCGCCACGTTACCGACTTACCAGCCACACGCCTATCGTCATAATTAGGTTGCTTTTTCCACACCTATGACCGAAACGTCGAGGCATATTATATTCTAACTATTTTTCTACACTTAGGCGATCCACAATGGCATTTAAATTCAATAACAGTTTTTTTCATTAGAGCCTCAACATCAATTGTAAATTCCTCACCTGTCTTAATATCCCGTGTGGCCCTATAATTATCTTCTGAATCACAGTATGAATTGGGATCACAACTATGATTGATAAAATATGCGATATTTATTTTATTAATATTTTGTGGTGCATAAATACCCTCATCCGTCTTATAACAAAAATCAACCAACTTGTTTTTAGTAATATGGTCTAAAGTTTCAAATTCATTCCAACTAATTAGCCTACTTTCATCCCATGTGTATTTATCTGCAATTATTTCATTCTCTTTAAAATCCTTAAGTGCAAAAAGACCAACCTGAGTTGGGACAATCTTAGATGGCTTAAGTTCTACAACAGCTTCGGTATATTTCATGCTTTTACCTTTTCTTATAATATATTTCTATAATCATAAAATCTTCTATTTAATAGTTGTCTAAACTGTTATCTGAATAAGTGCTTCCATGCATACTCTATTACTGTTACCCCAGTAAATGCCGCAAGTGTCCAATATATGTTACTGAGCAAAAGACTTAAAAAAAATATTTTCCAATCTCTTTTGCTCATTCCGTTAAATTGATAGCTTCCATGCCTCATGTATGCAGTTGTAATAAATGCATCATACTTTACTGAAAGGAAAAGCATTACAACAGCGTCACTTCTTTTAAGGACATAAGACGCAAATCTTCTTATCTTGCTGTTACCCTCATATTTTTGTAACCCCTTCACTGTCTCAATTCCTAACCAATCCTTCTTAGACCAATCATAAAAAATGATAAGCAGATAACACGCGATTCCTGCAAGCACCGTCATAATAATACCACCTTTGAATATCCCCCTTTTCCAAATAACAAATGGATATAGCAAGTAATCAAACGAGTAGTTAATGACAAAGGTATTAACTAAAATGCCGATTCCAAATATTGAAAACCGCTCTCTAAGAGAAGCCGTCTTTGTTATTGATAAATCTTGTGCTGTTTCTCTACTGCTATTTGGGGAGTCCATTTAAACTATCAACTTACTATTCTTTTTCAAACTGTGCTTCATACATTTTTACCTGATTTCAATCTTTTCATTTGGCGCACTGTTCATTAATTACATTCCTGCCATTATTTCTTGTCAAGCATTCTTTTATTTCATCCTCTATATTTGCAGGATAACACCAACAATACTTATCTGCTGGACTATCAGAAATTGGTACAATAAGCGGTTTTACACCAAAATGATATTTAAGTCTCTCTATGGCAGGCAATACAACACTCTGCGTGAAATGAACTTCTTTTGCATCGGTTAAAAAATCCTCGAAAAGTATACCATTGCAAATAAAAAGTGCCAGTTCATACTTGTAGTAACCTATAGGCTTACCTCCGTGTTCCTGAAACCACACGGAATTATCAACTATATCCACCTTCTTAGGAGAATGTCTGTTTATAAGTCTATGGTGAAAATCAATAAAACTCTCTCCCCAAAGTGTTTTTACTTCAGCAATTCTTTTGCCATCAAACTCATTAAAGGCAACTACATTTCTACAATTGATTATTCTTTCGCCTTTTTTGTTTTTGCCATGGTAGAATGCCATTTTTGCTAACGCTAATTTATCCCTATTTATTGTCACAAACTTATCCTGTAAGTATTCAAATACGACTGGTGTAAGTTTGACTTGTTCGGTTAGTTTGAGAAAATTATGATAGTCCATATTTGGTGAAGCTAGATTTCTCCACAGGATAGCTAAAGGCTCTTTTCTCATAAATTCAGGGACTATCTTCACATATATTTCCACCTCCTTCCTTAGATTCTCATTATTCCATCTTCTCCAAATTTCTTCTTTTGCTTCTTCAAGAGATGTGTACAAATCTGATGCGTACCCCTGATTATTCATATTTATTTGTTCCTTAATCTATCAATCTTATCTTCCAAGTACCATTGAAAATATCCCGCATACCTTTTTTGTAGAGTAGGCAGTTTCCAATCATCATCGGTTATATACGTTCTACAGTTCTTTGTACCGCACAGGCATTTCATTTTGTAGGGCTTGGTTCCCTTTGTCTTACAAAGTACCATCCCATAATCAAAAGTCACTTCTTCCCCCCCCGTATTTTTCTCATTGCTACAAGAAATATTTGCCCTTTAAATCCTGCATTCGGATTACAACTATGGTTAATAAAAGCACCGTCAGCGGTCGCCTCAGATTCACTTCTTACGCCTATAATACAATCGTTACTTATTTGCATTCCATAATCTCTTTAAGCTTCGGGCAATTGCTCCTCTTCCAATCTTGTCATAATGTAACCACCGAATATGCATAGAAGACTTCCCT
>JADFXO010000255.1 GCA_015233485.1 Nitrospirota bacterium | reverse complement strand
CGCAGATGGATATAGGGGATTTTAAGGTTAAATGTGAAAACGGTGATGAGATTACGGTGTATGCCTTAATCATGGTACTTGGTTTTTCGAGGCACATGTATGTGGAGTTTGTAGAGCGGGCGTATCGGACGAACGATAGCGATACATTCGACCCTAACTTCTATCAGCTGCACCTTGCGAAGTGGAAGGATTACTGCCAGAAGATAAAGCAGGAAGTGAACCGCGGCAGGCGAACTGAAACGTCTGTCTCTATAGACTATGGGCTGCTATGAAAGGTAGAACCCTCGTTGAGATAGGGGCCGGCGTAGGCGGGATAAACAACTTCCGGCCAAAAGAGGAGCTTGCCGCTAAGTATGTTGCCGGTTGTCAGAACTTCGATATTGACGGCGCGGGCAAACTACGCTCACGCAAAGGGTATAAGCGGATATACGCCGGCGATTGCCATTCGTTGTTTTCTCATCGCGGGATCAGCTATTTCCGCGAGGCCGATACCCTGAAATCCCTGATGAGGATTGGCTCATTTTATGTAACGGCCACGCTTAGAGCTGACATCCCTACCGGTAAGCAGCAGATGTGGTATGCGGCTGCTAATGACTGTATCTACTACAGCGACGGGGTTGTAACGGGATGTATTCAGAATAACATATCCAGACAGTGGGGAATTATACCGCCGGCGCTTCCGGTTTTGAATACCGCTGGGTTTGGGATATTGCCGCGGGGCACATACCTTGCGGCGTTGACGTATAGCCGCAACGATGGTTATGAATCGGGATGTAACGGGGTTGTAGAGATTGACACGTCCGGAGGGTTCTATATCAATTATGCGGCCTCGTCAGACCCGAATGTAACGGCAATCAATGTCTATGTGTCCACACGGGGTGCGGACACATTGTATTTGGCGTATACCACCGCTAACGCCGCCGGTACTTATCTGTATGACGGCACAGTGCAGCATGGAGTGTCTCTTAACACGATGTTTGAGCAGCCCGCCGTTGCCGGACAGCTTGTCGAGTATTTCTACGGGTATATGCTCGTTGCCAGCGGTAATGTCCTGTTCTATTCAGAGCCGTACCGGTATGAATCGTTTCGATACGAATCGAACTTTATGGTGTTCGATGACAGGATCACTCTGCTATGCGCGGTAAAGGACGGCCTCTTTGTGGGGACCGATACGGATGTTTACTTCCTTCAGGGGACAAACCCGCTGCAGGTGACAAGATATAACGTGGCTGGATACGGCGCGGTATATGGCACACAGTTTCGGGGGAAACCCTATGCCGATGTTGTGTATTTCCTAAGCCGTCGCGGACTATGCAGGGTGTCAACGGGTGGGCAGTTCGAGAATCTTACCGATGACGTTGTGTATTTCGACGCTGGAGACAGCGGAGCGGGGTATTATCGTGAGCAGGGCGGCATTGAGCAGTATATAGTCTCAATGGCAGAGCCGCATGATGAGCTGTTAGACGACGAGGCGTGGGACACTTACGAGCAGCGTATTGATGTGGCGCTGGTGCTGCCAGCATTCAATGTTGTAAATAACGTGGCACCTTTGAGATTGCCGCGGTTGAGAATGGAGGGAAGATGAAAAAAGAAGAAATAAAGATTAAGAGGCCGGGGGCTTTGACGAAAAAAGCTAAGGCGGCGGGTGTTCCATTGAGTAAGTTTGAAACAGTCAAGAAGACTGACAGTCCGCTTTTGAAAAAAGAAAAGATATTTGCAGAGAACGCAAAGAAGTGGAAACATTAATCGCGGTCATAGACCGCCAACGCCAAGACGGGGGATTATCCCCAAACGTTAGATAGTCAGGAGGTTTCATATGTCAGTAAAGGATTTCACAGGCGGGCAGTCCGCCATACCGGCAAGTGGCTTGAATCGGGGTTACCGGCTTTTAAATACCATCGATTTCAGCGACGACGAGTATAACGTCAGCGCATCGGACGTTGTTAAAGTTCTGGAGATACAGCCAAACACGTGCGTCAAGGACGTGTTTGTACGGGTAAACACGGTAGAGGGGGTAACGGCAACGGCCGACGTAAAGGATTACTCCACGAATCCCAGCTATATCTCAAGCGTGAACATAAACTCCCTTGGGACTACGCAGGACGGCCTCACAAAAGGGCGTATTTATACGGCGCTGCACAGCTTGCATTTCGTACCAGCAAACAACCTGGCAAACGCCAGTATCGATGTCATAGCGTTCTGTGAAGACTTGAATTATTAAGGAGGGCACAACATGGCACTAGCACTTTCGACAGGATTAAGAAACAAGATCCTGGGAATCAATACGAATCTCGTAACAAACGGGGACTTCGGCACAGATTTCAGCGGTTGGACGCAGCTTACCGGCACAACAGCGCGTGTTGCGGCAACAGGAGCGACTTCGGCTACCGGCTATGCCTCTTGCGTAAACGCGGGTTCGGCGGCGGCCAAGTTCACAAATACTTCGGCAATTACCGTGCGGTCAAATCGGCTCTACAAGCTCTCATACTATTACCAGAAGCCCACATCAAACGGTGTTGCGGGCATGGTTTCAGCAGGGGCAACGTCAGGGGGGAGCGAAGTCATCTCCGTAATTCACAATGACACGGCCGGGTCGTGGGTAAAGAAGGAGTACACATTCAGGACAGGTGCGTCTCAAACTGCGCTCTACCTGTCTTTTCAGACGAATACGGCAAGCTCATCAGACCAGTGCTATTTTGACGAGATAAAACTTGTGGATGCGGCTTGCAGTTTGCAGGAGATATTTTATAAGGGGTTTATACAGATATACTCCGGCGCGCAGCCTGCACTTCCAGATAACGTTCCTTCGGGCACGCTGCTATGTACGCTATACTCGGACGGCACATCGGCGGGTTTGAGCTTTGACGATGCGGTGGCCGGTGTGATATCAAAGGCGGCGGCAGAGACGTGGAGCGGCACGGCAGTTGCCACAACAACGGCAGGATGGTTCAGGCTAATGGCCACGGGCGACGACGGCGCCTCATCCACAACTGAAGAAAGGATAGATGGGGCAGTGGCTACAAGCGGCTCGCAGCTTAACATGTCCTCAACCGCGATAACAAGCGGTGCCGTGCAGACAATCTCTACATTCACGATAACCATGCCGTCACAGTAATAAATTGCGGACTATAAGGGAGGGCGCTCCTCCCTTATTATACTTTAAGGCTTAAAAGTATAATAAGAATATTTATATTATCACTTTCGGCAATAAGTAGTAATAAGAAGGAGGGATAATTGTACTTTCGTATATCGATAGACCCTGGCGGAGAGAAATATTTAGGTTTCGCCAAGAAGAAACTGAACCAGTTGAAAGAGCGGCTGGCCGGAGTCCTGGACTTAGGTAAACAGCATTTTCCTGTTGAGGGATTCAACATATATATTGCCTTTCAAAATGGTATCGACGAGATTCAGATAAAAGGAATCGTTACGTATAGACTGCTTTTAATATACATACGGGATACGAGTTCAGAGGCCGACGGATATGATTATCAGTTGAGTTACGTTACGTCCGGTGGTGCAAAGGGGAAGGATTACCGTGCTTTGATGTATACCTTCGATAGGAGCCTTACGAGTTTGAAATCTGCGGGGCTGATGGGCGATGGGTTGACTATTTCAGATGATGGCCTTAACCTGACAGTTCAGTCCGGCGTGGGTGGTTATGTTGCGGACTTGCCCTCGATATTCGTGATTGACAATACGATAGATTATGCCGCTAATACACCTACGGCTTGGGGTACGTCAATGACCTATTTCGATGACCAGACACGTATGGTTGGTACGAACATGGTATCTGATTGGGTTAAATCTGCGAACGGCACATACCAAGAGGATAAGTCCAAAGGGCTTAGGGTAGGTGGAGCTGCCCGACACAACTACCGCAGCGTGAACGGCAATATAGTAGCGTGTTTTTTTCGGCTCAAGCAGGCATATGCCGGTAATGGCCCTATGTGGAGAGAGTTAGCCTTACAGCCGGAGGATTCTTTTTATCAGTTGTGGGAAAACCAGATTACATATCGAATAAACCCTGAAAGCCCTGATATTAACGGTGCGGCCATCGGCACGGATTATATCACAGGCAGCCTGAACGATGGCACGTATGCGTGGAAAACCTTTCAGCGTATATACATATTTGACGAAAACAACGCCTTGGTTAAGGTGGTAAGTAACAAGTGGACGAAAGGGGGCGCACAGACGTATTCTTTTCGGCTTAATTTGACTGTTACAAATAGATGGTACGCTGACTTTTACGAGTGGGACGGCCACAATTGGGCGAATGCCGGAGTCCGTTTTTCCTACACTACTGACAACTTTGTTTATCAAGGGACGACCGATATAAATGATGACGAGGTAACAAGGACAGAGGTTTTACAGGTAGGCGGTACGGTAATTGAGACGCTGACATATAAAGAAACACGGTACATGCAAGGCAATCCAAATGACGGCGCGCTCCTCACGTGGACGCCGGGCGCAAATCCTACTATGCCGTTAGTAAGCACAAGCGGTACAAGCCTGATATGGGATGGCTTGTCTTATGTTGGTGGCAGTGGCGATGGGCCTAGTGCGATGTCTGGTTCAGTATCCGGCCCGGGTATATTTGCAGAAGTTATGAATACAGAGGCCGGGGCTCTGTCTCACAATACTGGACTGCCGACCGTCCGGGCAATCCCTGTAGTGATAGGCTGCAAGCTGGAATCCACACAGACGGGGGATAGGGATTTACACATAGAGGCCCTAGATAATTACGATGGCGCGAACAACTTCATTGTCATGTACCGTTACCAGAAGGGAATTAAGACCACTGGCCTTACGTTGATACCAAACACGAATGACGGCTCAACGCCGCAATTGCAACCGCCTGTAGTAACAGGGGATAAAGGCAAAATACAAAGGTTTATTTATTACAAAACAAAGAATGGCGGCGGCAATAAAATAGATTTAGGCAATGCTGATATTCAACACTGTTCGTGTCAGATATATAATCCTAAAAAAAGCAGTTCACTTCAATATAATGAGGAAAATCAGGCTGTTATGAACAAAAACCACTCACCTAAAAGTAGGCAAAAAGTACTGCTACGCAGACGCCTAATTTCCTTGTAAAACAAGACTATAAGCCAGTCTTTGCTATTTTCAACTGCTTTTTTTAGGATAATGGGTTCATTGCATATACCTATAATACTTTTTCAGGTAGCCAGCCGGTAGACCAGTTTGTTCAGAGGACAGTCGGACTTGTAAATATGGCGACCGGACAGAGTAAAGAATTCACGTTAAGTGACAACGATATAAACTTAAAAGACTTTGCGCACTTCCACGCGGCAGCCGTGGGGGTTATGTGATGGGCGTGACAGATTACTTAACTACCAAAAATTTAATAATGGCAAATATGGCGGCTGTTTGGCCTATCCAGAAGAGGAACATCCATTTGATTATTTCGGCTTTAGAGTTGGAAATCTCACTGCTCAGCTCACTGCGAACTTTTTCTATCTCAAGGCGCAACTTACTGGATTCTTCAACAAGACGGCGTTCAAAGCGCTCCTCAGCTATAGCGATAGCATCTTTCCTTGCCCCTAAGTCGATGTCATTGATAAGTGCGGCAAACGCTTCACTGGCTTCATCTCCAAGACGCTCTCTTATCGAACGATGTATCGTTATCACGCTCATAGTTTCATTATACAAGCGGCAAAAGGAATTGTCAATTATAGGGGTGCACTGTGCACGGTAAATTTGTTCTCCATCAGGCAAGTGCCGTAGAAGCAGAGTTTTTTGACATACGTAAGTAGTCGAAGACCAAGCGAATGTTAAGCATAAGCTCTCTCATTTTCTGTGCTACGCTGCGGACAC